>JAUZOX010000332.1 GCA_030706265.1 Bacteroidota bacterium
AAGTCTTCTGTAAACAACCGCTTTGTGGTTTCAGTTGCAAAGCCCGGAACTTTCTGGTTCAACCTTGTTTCACTTTTTCCGCCAACCTATCATAATCGTATCAATGGAAACCGTCCAGACATCATGCAGTTGTTAGCAGAGATGAAGCCTCATTTCCTCCGTTTTCCAGGTGGTAACTTTCTGGAAGGGGATTCAATCAATTCAAGGTTCCAGTGGAAAGAAACGCTTGGAGGCCTCGAAAACCGTCCTGGTCATCCAAGCTGCTGGAGATATCGGACAACCGATGGAATGGGGTTGCTCGAATTTCTGGAATGGTGTGAAGATCTAAACATGGAACCCGTACTTGCAGTCTATGCAGGCTATTCGCTCAGGCAGATCCATGTTGAACCCGGGCCATCGTTGCAACCATTTATTGATGAAGCTCTTGAAGAAATTGAATATGTAATTGGCGGCACAAACACCAAATGGGGAGCTATAAGGGCCCGTGACGGCCACCCCAAAGCTTTCCCGCTTACTTACGTTGAGATTGGCAATGAAGACTTTTTTGACAGATCTAAAAGCTATGACGGTCGTTTTGCACAGTTTTTCGATGCCATCAAGGCAAAGTATCCCCTGCTGAAGCTGATGGCGACCACAAAGGTTACCAGTCGACAACCTGATTTGATAGATGAACATTATTATCGCAACGCGATGCAAATGTATGATCAGGCATTTCAATACGATAAATACAGCCGCTCGGGCCCCAGGATCTTTTGCGGTGAATGGGCAACACGGGAAGGAGATCCGACAACGAATTTCAATGCCGCTCTTGGTGACGCTGCATGGATGACAGGAATGGAACGCAATGCAGATCTGGTTCAGATTCATTGCTATGCGCCTCTTTTCGTCAATGTAAATCCGGGAGGAATGCAATGGAAATCAGATCTGATCGGATATGATGCTATTTCAAGTTATGGCTCTCCCTCCTACCACGCTCAAAAGATGTTCAACAATTATATGGGAAATGCGCTTGTCGTCTCCACGGCTAAAAACATTCCTTCCCAAACATGGCAGCCACCCAAACGCAGAAACAGTGATGCCGCGATACCCGCCAAACAGGTGGCAACCTTCTTTTATTCTGTGACCCGCAATACGAAAACCGGAACGATTTATCTGAAAATTGTTAACACTGCCGACGTACCCCAAACAGTAGATATCAATCTGAATGGGGTGAAAATGGTTAAACCAACCGGTGTATCTGTTTTACTGTCAGCTGAAAAGACAACTGATACCAATACGATCACCGAACCCCGGAAAATTGTTCCGGTTACATCAAAGCTTACAGGATTAGGAAAAAGCTTTTCAAAAACAATCGCACCCTTCTCTATTAATGTATATCAAATTGAAGCCAACTAGTATATAGCTTTGTTTAATTTGATCAGTTCAGATCGATCCATTGCATTCTACTTTGTGAAGGATCGACCTGAAATGATTTACCATGACTAAATCGTTTCTATATGATAAGTTCCAACGAAACCGGGAGTATCAAGTTCAAATGCAACTGGTTGTTATCAGAGCCCGTAGACGAGAAGATGATTTTAGATTTAAACCGGTGGAGGGATATCCTGTTTGACTACAAATACATTGGCGTTTATCCCAATGGAATCGGGTATGGTAACATCAGTATCCGGCTTTCTGAAAAGGAATTTTTAATAACGGGTACATCAACAGGGCATCTTGATAAGTTAACCAATCAACATTATTCGAAAGTCATCTCCTATAATTTCAATGAAAACTCGCTAACCTGCCTGGGTCCAATCAAAGCTTCAGCCGAATCGTTAACGCATGCGGCAATCTACGAAATGGATCCCGATACTCAAGCCATCATCCACATCCATAACAAAAAGATGTGGGATATCTTACTGGATAAAATACCAACAACTTCGGCCAACGTTGAATATGGCACTCCACAAATGGCACTGGAAATAAAAAGATTATTCCATGAAACGAATCTGATCGAAAAGAAGATATTGGTTATGGGTGATCATGAGGAAGGGATTATCGCATTTGGAAAAGATTTGGAAGAAGCAGGTCATTTGATATTAGCCCATCAATAAATGTAACAGGTTGATCAAAAATCATTTCTGTTTGTTAGTTAGTGGTTTCCATTTTATAATGGATAAAAACAGCTCATAATATCCTGACTTTAAAATATTTCATTATGCAACACACTATTCTTGGTGCAGGAGGTGCAATAGGGAATGCACTGACCGACGAATTATTGAAAGCCCACGAAACTATTCGTCTCGTTTCCCGTCGCAACTATTCCAGACCCGGTACGGAATCCCAAAAGGCTGACCTCACCTCATATGAGGAAACCTTAAACAGCGTAAAAGGTTCTGACATCGTTTACCTGTGTGCCGGAGTCCCATATAATGCAAAAGTTTGGAGTGAATCATGGCCCCGGATCATGCAAAATACGATAGATGCCTGTAAAAGCTCAAATGCCAGATTGATATTTTTTGATAATGTTTATATGTACGGCAGGGTCAATGGTAAGATGACCGAAAACACCCCCTATAATCCATGCAGTAAAAAAGGAGAAGTCAGGGCGAAAATAGCCACGCTTTTAGAGGATGAAATCAGACATAAAAACATAAACTCAATCCTTGCCCGGTCTGCAGATTTCTATGGCCCATATGCAACTATAGCAAGCATACCCTATATTATGGTATTCGATCGATTGACACAAGGAAAAAGTGCACAGTGGCTGGTTGATGCCCATAAAACACATTCGTTCACCTATACGCTCGATTGTGCAAAAGCACTTAACCTGCTCGCCAAGAGTAATGAGGCGTTTAATCAAACCTGGCATTTGCCGACCTGTAACCCGGCTATCGACGGTAAAAAGTTTATCGAATTGGCTGCAAAAATAATAGACGTCCCCCCCAAGTATACAGTAATGCCCAAATGGATGGTAAATATTATGGGACACTTCGATAAAACCATCCATGAAATCAAGGAGATGCTGTATCAGAACGAATTTGAGTACTATTTTGACTCATCAAAATTCAATGATTACTTTGCTTTTGAGCCTACCACTTATGAAAAAGGAATTCTTGAAACCATTGAATTCTTAAAAAAGAAGTAATAAAGCAAGCTTTAGCTACCTCTCCGAATCCTCATTATCTTTCCATTTCTTGCATCGTAAAAACCAGTAACTTTGCATTAAATTTTATAACAAGGACATAACGTGGCAGAAATAGGAAAACAGAATAAATTAAAAGTCGTAAAAGAGGTTGAGTTTGGCATTTACCTGGATGGTGGCATTCATGGCGAAATACTGATGCCCAAGAGATATGTTCCTCAAGACTGTAAGCCGGAGGATATTATTGAAGCCTTCGTATACCTTGATTCCGAAGATCGCATCATTGCCACGACCGAAAAACCCTACGCCATGGTAGATGAATTTGCCCTGCTTACTGTTGTAGCGGTCAATTCGACGGGAGCATTTCTCGACTGGGGATTAATGAAAGACTTGTTGGTCCCATTTAGCGAGCAGTCTGTCAAAATGGAAGAGGGCAAATCATACATGGTTTACATCTATCTGGATCATGAGAGCAGGCGCATAGTTGCGTCGGCCAAGCTGGATCAGTTTTTAGACATCAAACCCCACACCTTCGAAGGCGGAGAAGCCGTTGACTTAACTATCTGCAGTAAAACTGAAATCGGATATAAGGCTATCATCGACAATACCTGGTGGGGTATATTATATGGAAACGAGGTTTTCCAGCCTCTAAATAAAGGACAACACATCAAAGGATATATCAAAAAAGTAAGAGAGGATGACAAGCTTGATCTCAGCTTGTTTAAGCCTCATTATGCTAAAGTGGATGACATTGCCGCCATCGTGTTGGAACGACTTCAGGAACAGAATGGCTTTCTTCCCGTGACGGATAAAAGCAGCCCTGACGCGATCTATACTATCTTTGGTGTTAGCAAAAAAGCATACAAAATTGCTGTAGGTAAATTGTACAAAGCAAAATTGATTACACTCGAAAAAAACGGGATCCGGCTTATAAAGCCTAAACCGTCTCCTGCTCCATAGGTGTCTTTTGACCAAGCTCTTCCGTAAAATCAACCGCAGGAGTTTCATTGACCAGATCTTCTTCTA
>JAUZOX010000333.1 GCA_030706265.1 Bacteroidota bacterium
GGAAGACATAATATTTGGCAAAGAATCCGGCTGTGAGGGGGATTCCGGCAAGCGACCACAGCGAGACGGTCAACGCGAGTGCCAATAAGGGGTTGTTTCGGGCCAATCCATTAAAGGCGGCAATGGTCCCAATCGACTGCTTGTAGTTCTTCACCCGGATCAATATACCGAATATCGTTACGGATGCAATGGAGTAGGCAAAGGCATAAAAGAGCAAACTGCCGGTGCTCAGCTTGCTCATCACTAAAACTGCAATGAGCATGAACCCGGAGTGGGAGATGGAGGAGTAAGCGAGAAGGCGTTTCATCCCTTGTTGATTCAAGGCGGCCAGGTTACTGCCGATGAGGGTGACGGCGGCCAGCCCCCAGGCTATATCCTGCCAGATGTGCCCGGTTGGAATCATGATCCGGAAGAAACGGTAAAAAGCGGCAAAACCTGCCGTCTTGACCACGGTAGCCATGAAGAGGGTGATGATCGTTGGGGATCCTTCGTACACATCGGGGGTCCAAAAATGAAACGGGATGATGGCGACCTTAAACGAAAAACCCATGAGGATCAACACGAGCCCGATATAGAAAATCCCGGGCTTAAAGCCAAAAACACTGACCATCTGATTTGCGATGACCTGCATGTCAAAGCTGCTGGTTGAGCCGTATACCAAGGCAATTCCCATCAGGAGGATGGCACTGGAAAAGGCGCCCATCAGAAAATATTTGAAAGAGGCTTCGTTTGACCTCAGCGAGAACTTCTTGGCACCCGCCAGGACATACAATGGAATGGAAAGCGTTTCGATGCCGATGAACAGCATCACGATATTTGAAAAAGAGGTCATCAGGAAAACACCGAAAAGGGTGAATATCATCAACGAGAAATTTTCCGCAACATGTTCCCGTACTCCCTCAAAATAATAGACAGACAATAACATGATAAAAATAGTGGTCACTATTGCAATAGCATTAAATGCAATGGAGAAATTGTCTACCAGCACCATTTGGTTATAATAGCTTTGTTCGTGATCCCATGACCTGAGTAATAGACCCAGTGTGATCAGCAATCCACCGACGGCTATCGGCACCAGAATTTGTTTATTATTGGTTAATCCTGCATAAAGCAGCACAACACCTAAAACAGCTAAAACAATAAATGGAAGCATAATTCTACTTTTAAGCTAAACGATTTTAATATTTTGTTTTTATAATGGCAGTTTGAATAGTTGACCCATCACGCCGGAGGTCAAATCAAGGATCGGTTGCGGATAAACGCCAAGCAGGATGACGAGTGCAGCTAAAGGAAGCAGCACCGCCAGTTCGACTCCTTTGATATCCGTAAAGGTTGCCGTTAAAGTATTGGCCTCACCCAGCATCACTTTTTGATAGGCATACAACATGTAAATGGCGCCCATAACCATGGTGAGCGCGGCAAACACTCCAAACCAGATCCCCTGGTGAATGATACCGGTGATGAGCAGGAACTCACCGACAAAGCCATTGGTAAGCGGCAACGCGATCATACCCAGCATCACGATCATAAATACGGCCGAGAACAAGGGGGCCTTGTTTTTGATGCCTCCCAGCCGTGAAATCTCACGTGTTTTCAATCTGCGCTCAATCAGGTCGATGATATAGAAAAGAGCAACTACATTGATGCCATGAACCAGCATTTGAAATGCCGCTCCCTGCAGGGCGATTAGGGTCCCCGAAAAGATTCCGGCTCCCATCAATCCTACGTGGGCGATAGAGGAATAGGCGACAAACGTCTTTAGGTCATCTTGCTTAAGGGCGATGAAGGAGGCATAAATGATCCCCGTGATGGCAAGGATCATGGCGGTCGTCCCCCATTGGGTTACGCCAAGAGGAAGCACGGGAAGCAACCAGCGCAGAACGCCGAAGACTCCCATTTTAAGCATGATGGCGGAAAGCATCATCGTTCCCTGTGACGGTGCCGTGGTGTATGTCTCGGGTTGCCAGGTATGCAGGGGGAAGATCGGCATCTTGATGGCAAAGGCCAGGAAGAAGAACCAGAACAGGATCCCCTGGGTTCCGGCCGGAAGGTTCAGCCGGATAAAGTCGGATAGTTCCCATGTCCCGTTGGGCGTTTTAAAATAGAGGTAGATCAAGCCCACAAGCATCAACAAGGAACCGAGCAGGGTGTATATAAAGAACTTCAGGGTGATCACCTGCCTGCGTTTGCCTCCCCAAAGCAATACGATAAAGTAGATCGGGATGAGTGACAGTTCCCAGAAGACATAAAAGAGGAACCCGTCAACAGCAGTGAACACGCCCAGCATGGCGGCCTGCATAAACAGCATCAGTGCATAAAGGACATGGGTACGCGGTTGTTCCTTGTTCAACCCGCTCAGGTAGATGAATGGGGAAAGCAAGTTGGTCAGCAGCACCATCAGCATTGAAAGTCCGTCTATTCCGATGTGGAATCCTACTCCAAAGGCAGGAATCCAGGCTGCATTAAATTCCAGGATGTCCGTTTTATTTGCATATGCAGCCAGCACAAAAAAAGTAACAAGAAGTCCGGCAAAACTTGTTGCAATCGTAACCCTTTTTACGACTGCAGGATTCTTGATGAACAATACCGCCAGCCCGGTCAAAAATGGTATTAAAATCAATATTAATGTCAGCATAATTTCTTTTTTATAAGCGAAATGCCTGCTTGTTGATTACTCTTTTAAATTGCCAAAATCAGATAGAGAAGCATGAAAATAACCCCGAAAACCATGATGAAAAGGTACAGTCCCGTGTTTCCGGTCTGGACCCGCTTTGATTGACTTCCGATCCAGATCGAAAGTGTTCCTGTGGTATTGACGATTAAATCGATCACATTCTTCTCGATCCAATTGAATAATTTTACCGAAATAAAGGTATAGGGTTTGACAAACAGAAAATCATAGATCTCATCTACATAAAATTTATTGTACACCACCCTGGCAATTCCGGTTAGTTGTGACGGATCGGCTTCAGGAACCTGCTTTTTCACGACATAATATTGCCGTGCGATAAAGATGGTCACCAAGAGCAGGACCACCGAAACGCCGATCAGAGTATATTCCGTTGAAGAGGTGGCAGCGATCATTTCGGCATTGGGTATCTTAGACATCACCGGACTGAGGAAATTATGAAAGCCCTGGTTACCGCCGAAGATATCGGGAATGTTCAAAAACCCGCCTGCAAATGACAGTATTGCGAGAATAATAAGCGGAATGGTCATTACTTTGGCAGGTTCGTGGAGATGGTGTGCTTGTTGTTCACTACCGCGGAACGAACTGAAGAAGACCAGGTATAGCAGCCTGAACATGTAGAAACAGGTGATCAGGGCAGTCAGCATGCCGAGTAGCCAGATCAAAGGGTTGCGGTCCCAGGCCGCTGCCAGTATCTCGTCTTTGGAGAAAAACCCTGAGAAGGGGGGAATGCCTGAAATAGCCAGCGTGGCGATCAAAAAGGTGATAAAGGTGACGGGTAATTTCTTCCTGATTCCACCCATGAAGCGGATATCCTGTTCACCACCCATTGCATGAATGACCGCTCCTGCATCCAGAAAGAGGAGGGCTTTGAAGAAGGCGTGCGTGGTGACGTGAAAAATGGCGGTTGAGAATGCGCCAAGCCCCAGGGCGAGGAACATGTATCCCAGCTGGCTGACCGTGGAGTAGGCCAGCACTTTTTTAATGTCGTTTTGTTTGAGACCTATAATTGCTGCAAGCAGGGCGGTGGTAAGACCGATCACGATGATCAGGTCCATGGTAAAAGGAGCCTGTACAAACAAGGCACTGCTGCGGGCAATCATGTAAACGCCTGCCGTAACCATGGTTGCTGCATGGATCAATGCCGACACGGGAGTGGGGCCGGCCATGGCATCAGGCAGCCAGGTGTAGAGGGGTATCTGGGCACTTTTTCCCAAAGCACCTATCAGCAGCATAATCGTGATGGCAGTGACAACGGGGGTGCCGATTGCAAGCAGTCCTGCCTTGCTGAATACGACATTGAAATTAACGGATCCAAACTGATAATATATCACGATGATGCCGATCAGAAAACCCAGGTCTCCGATGCGGTTCATGATGAATGCTTTCCGGGCGGCATAGTTGTAATCGTTGTTTTTGAACCAGAACCCGATCAAAAGGTATGAACAAAGCCC
>JAUZOX010000334.1 GCA_030706265.1 Bacteroidota bacterium
ATAGAGATAGGGAATCAGGGACATTCTTTCATCAAATAACTTTCGCACCAGCACTTCAAGATTATCGGCGTTTTCATATCTGATATCCGCATTGTTTTTGGCACGGTTCAACTGAAACCATGGAACATGCTTCAAATACCAGGCATTCACGACTGCCGCGGGAGCCATCAGCATAGTCTGCATCCGGCGGATAAAATCGGTTTCGGATGCCGCATCCCTCAACTCCGGCGACCAGAGCAATCCCCCAAACGAGGCTGTCGAGATCATACTGATATAGTCGTTATGCCCGTATATATCGCTGTACAAGACAGCCGGGAGGGCGGCATTAAAGACATTGGAACAGCGATAGTCAAAATAGGTACGTTGGTTTTTCTTCTTGTAGATATTGGCCAGCGTATTGGCATAAAGCGACCCGAAGATCTGGTGCATCTGCTCCCCATCGATGCCGGAGGGGAAAGTGGTCATATCGGGAAACCCCCATGTTGATTTGCCATCCATGATGTTCGAGTTGTCGCATTCATCCAGTTTGAAGGAGGCGATGCCATTGTCGACCAGGTTCTTTTCATGGTAATCGGCAAAGATGGCTGCTGCCTTTGGATTCACAAAATCGGGCACCAACCCGTTCCACACCAGAAAGCTTCCCGAAAGTTTTTCCAGATCCTTGTAAAAAGGAGCAGCCGGGTTGACATAAGCATGTTCCCAAAGGTTAAGCTTGAAGTTCATCCCTTTTAACCCGTCGATCATGGCCTTAGGGTTTGAAAATTTATCGGACCAGACGTAGGAACAGGAATAGGATTTGGTGTGCCAGCCGGGTTCAAGGCCCAGCACATCACAGGGAATCTGATGGTCCCTGAAATAGGAGGCCATCTTCATCACCTCATCCTGGTTGAAATCGCCCTTCACCCTGTACTTGATGCCCAATCCCCATAAAGGTGGCAATGCACCACCGCCTGAAAACAGATTGTAGCGCTGTACGCTCTCGCGCAGCGACTTTCCCTGAAAGAAAAAGAGCTCTACCCCTTCGGCATTGGGAATGTCAATCCACATGCCCGCTTTGTCTGGGTTGCGTTGGGCATACAGTTCCTGTGTCGTGAATTTGAGCTTTCCCTGGTCATCCGGTGGAGGACTCGGTTGAGTACGCTCCTTATTGGTCCCGCAGAGAAAAGTGGTATAGCGTGAAGTATTGACCAATACGCCATAGCCAGCAGTGGAAACATAAAAAGGCTCGGGAGCATGAGTAAACCCAATGTTATTGATCGGATTGTCATTGACGATCGGCCTTTTCCGAAGCCCGCGCTGTTCAAAGGAACCTATCTGCATGCCAAATCCATACAACTGCTCATTGTCGTTTAGCGGAATACGAACCTGCACACCCCGGCTGTTCTTTTGCACCACCACTTCCTTTAGATCAAACGGGAGGGGAGTATTGCTGAGTTGCTTCATTGCCTCGGCTTGTGGCCTTTCGGTACAGAAAGTATAAGGCGAGAATTGATCCGGTGTGCCCATACTCAACTTAATGACGCCCGGGGCTATGGTTTCAATCTTGATCTTGGGTTGTTGTGCAAACCCAAAACCGACCAACATCATAGTGACGAGAAATAAGTAGAAATTCAATCTCATGGGATATCTCATTTAGTAAAACATATTTTAATAGCAACAAAAGAGTTGATATTCAAATCAATTTATAGACTAAAAAAGCATCGAGATAAATCGGATATTAATCCATTAAAATCAAAATATCACGATCATCTTTATAATTATGACAATACTAAGTTGATTATAAGCAAAAGTATAAACTTTAGGACCAACGCTAAAAAATGTGGGAAAATAAATAATGGTTTTTCTTTTCCCCCGGATTGAGGTATCAAAACAAAGAATTCCCTAAATTTGCCATATTGTGATTTAATGTTATTTTAATTCCGATATGAAGGTATAATATCGATACGGGTGTTTAAAAATACGGTGATGCTGACGCAGGGATGCCTGATCTCACATTGCACTGGAATGCCGGTTTGTAAGTTTTTGCCCCATAATAAATCAATTCATCATGCTACAGACAAACCTTAGATAAGTCATAAAATAATAACCGCTAATGAGAAAATTTTACTCCTTCTTTTTATTGCTTTTGTTACCGTTCTTTACCAATGCCCAACTGAAATACCTGCAAAATGTCAACGTCTCATCATCCCATCCGCGGTTACTGCTGGGCCCGGGAGAAGAGCAGGCGATCAGGAACAGTATTGCCACAAACAAGATCTGGCAAAGAGTACATCAGACCATCCTCAATGAAAGCGACCGGATCATTTCGCTGCCCCCACTGGAACGGAAACTAATTGGGCGCAGGCTTTTGGATAAATCCAGGGAGTGCATCCGACGGATCTTCTTCCTCTCCTATTCATACCGGATGACGCATGATGCGAAATATCTGAAAAAGGTTGAAGCGGAGCTTTTAAACATTGCCGCCTTTAGCGATTGGCATCCCGATCATTTCCTGGATGTGGCCGAGATGACCTTAGGCGTCTCCATTGGTTACGACTGGCTATATAACGATCTCTCCAAATCCTCCCGCGACCTGATCAGGGAAGCCATATTGAAAAAGGGAATTCAGCCTTCGCTCGATACCAAATACAACAGCTGGCTAAGGGTCACCCATAACTGGAACCAGGTTTGCAACACGGGTGTCAGCTTTGGTGCACTGGCTACCTATGAGGACCATCCCGACCTGTCCAAACAAATCATCGAAAGAGCCATTGAATCCATTCAATTGCCGATGGGCGATTACAATCCCGATGGGGTTTATCCCGAGGGGTACGGCTACTGGGGATATGGCACCAGCTTCAATGTCCTGTTCCTGAATGCAATTGAAAAAGCCCTGGGGTCCGATTTCGGTCTGATTCAAAGCTCCAAACTATTGAAGACGGCAGGGTTTATGGAGAATATGACCGGCAACACAGGCAAGTGCTTTAATTATTCCGACTGCGGAAGCGGTTCCGATCTGAATCCGGCCATGTTCTGGCTGGCTAAAAGAGCCAACAATCTCTCCCTGCTTTATTCGGAGAAAAGATATCTCACCGGCAGCAAGCGAATCAGCCAGGACCGTCTCTTACCCGCCATCATGATCTGGGGTTCTGATATCGATCTGGACAACATCAAGGCTCCCAGTCAGCTCCTTTGGGCCGGAAAAGGAAAGAATCCGGTCGTCCTGATGCGTTCATCGTGGAGTGATCCTAATGCCATTTATGTCGCCATCAAAGGAGGTTCGCCCTCTATCAACCACGCCCACATGGACATTGGTTCGTTTGTAATGGATGCCAACGGTGAACGCTGGGTCATGGACTTTGGCTCACAGGATTATGAATCCCTGGAATCGAAGGGGGTGGACCTGTGGAATATGAAACAGGAGTCGCAACGCTGGCAGGTTTTGCGTTACAACAATTTCCATCACAGCACCCTTGCCTTCGACCACGAGCTTCAGCTCGTGAAGGGCCATGCCCCGTTGATGGATTACTCAGCCAATCCCTCATTCTTAAACGGCATCTTTGATCTCACGCAGGTTTATAGCAACAAGATTAATTCTGCCCATAGAGGTATTGCCATCGTTGACCAGAAATATGTGATGGTCCGTGATGAGATTGAAGCTAAAGACCAGGCAACAACCATGCGCTGGAATCTGGTGACGCCTGCTGATGTCAAGCTCAACGGAAACGGAACCGCATTGCTCACACAAAATGGTAAAAAACTTTTGCTGAAGGTGATAGAGCCTGCCAATGCTCAAATCACCACTACACCCACCACCCCTTTGCACGACTACGATTCACCCAACCCGGGTTCGATCATGGTAGGCTTTGATGTGAAGGTAGCGGCAAACAGCAAATGCGCCGTGACCGTTCTGCTTCTTCCTGAAGACGCGAAAGAAAACAGTGCCCAAATCGAAGATCTTAAAAACTGGAACCGCAAATAATCCTTTCCCGATTCAAGGAGATGGTTTGATTTTGCCGGCTATCTGCCCGCAAACCATCATGGAGTAAAACAGGATATGGTGATATAACTCCTCCTATGTGAAGTTTAATTTGATGCGATGGAACAAGCATGGTTGGAAACACAAATACCGATGAACCGAGCATTTATGCAAGCCCTATACG
>JAUZOX010000335.1 GCA_030706265.1 Bacteroidota bacterium
AATCGGAACGGTTCCAACCGGCACAGGACAGTTGCGGATGATCCATTCGCGGGTCTCGTGAATATTGGCACCGGTAGAGAGGTCCATCAACGTGTCGCCTCCCCACTTACAACTCCAGACTGCTTTTTCCACTTCTTCTTCAATGCTGGACGACATGGCAGAATTTCCAATATTGGTGTTCAATTTCACCAGGAAATGGGTTCCGATGATCATGGGCTCGGCTTCGGGATGGTTGATATTGGCCGGAATGATGGCACGGCCTGCCGCCACTTCCTGCCGAACAAATTCAGGGGTGATGTGGCTTTCGATGCCCAGTGCTTCGTTCATCTGGTTTTCACGAATGGAAACATATTCCATCTCGGGAGTGATGATGCCTTGTTTTGCATAATACATCTGGGTGATCTCCCTCCCCTTTTTGGCCCTGTAAGGCAGACAGATGTGCTGAAAGCGCAGGGAGTCGAGGGAATGATCGGCGGCACGCTTCCTTCCATATTGCGAACTGATCACGGGTAGTTGCTCTACATCACCCCGATTGGTAAGCCAGGGTTCGCGAAGACGGGCCAGACCCTTCTTCAGGTCGATTTCTGTTTTGGGATCGGAATAGGGACCGCTGGTATCGTAAACGGTAACAGGGTCATTGTGGGTTACCTTGCGTTGTCCTTTGTCAATTTCGACGGTGTCGGTTAATTTGATCCGGCGCATGGCAACCTTGATGTCATGCATTTTCCCGGGAACATATATCTTTTCGGAAGCCGGATAATTGATCTTAATCGTATTTTCCATCCTTTTTGTTTTATGAGCACAGAAGCTCTTGTGAATTCAAACAAGCAGGGATGCAATGACTACAGAAGAAAAAATTGAAGCTATGAACAGTTTCCTACGGCGGCATTATCCGCATCAGGTTCATAGGGTTTAATCTCAGCCTGGAATAGTAAGGCACCCCCACCAATGATGCGGTAAAAGTAGTCACCATTTTTGAATTATTGGACAGATTTTAATATTTATTTGTTAAAGCGGTTATTCCAAAAGCTTATCACGACGGATGCCGAAAGCCGGAGACATTAGCTATGTGAAAGCTTATTCTTCGAACGGACAGCATCCTTATATAGCGATAACGAATCCATACTTATCCGGAAAAACCTTGTTTATTTAAAAACTGCCCATTGACAACGATCAAAAGGCAGGCCAAATTTCTTGGAACTGACGCCCTCTTTAGTCATCGTTTAGAAACGCGAACAGCTGCATGGAAAGTAGTCAGGTATAAAATCAGGTGTCGTATTTAATAATGTTTTGAAAAGTGAAATCATCAAATATAAATTTTTATTAATATCGGATTATTTCATAAATAATAATTTAAAAAAATATAGCTTTGTTAATCGCATTTAGAATGAAACGAATGATCCTGAAGATTATCTGCCGGATTGCATGGGTTAAATAAAGTTTTGGGAGGTTGTCTTACGGTATGTAAACAACCATCTGTTCCCGGTTGGTCTTAAGGGTTTAATGAAATGGGGCAATCCTGTTGTGCTTGAGGATCTTAAAGGATGCTCCCGTGACAACACACATTGTCCGAATCATGAATGAATAGTACAATACCTATTTAACATGGATTGCATTTTAAAAACCAACATATTTTATTCATCTTTTAACCCTTATCAATATGAAAAGACTTCTATTCATTTTCTTCATTATTTGCTTTACCATGGGTTACGCCCAGAAGCCAAAGGAACAGCCTGTCAACACACTGACGGCAAAAGAGAAGGCACAGGGTTGGCATTTGCTCTTTGATGGCAAGACCCTGAACGGATGGAAAGGTTACAACCATCCTGCTGTGCCTAAAAACTGGTCCGTCGAAGACAACGCCCTGACTTGTTACGGTCGCGGTGGTGAAATGGGTGGTGATATCATTACTTCCGACAAGTACGAAAATTTCGATCTCATCGTCGAATGGAAGATATCCAAGGGAAGCAACAGCGGCATCTTTTACCACGTGATTGAAGGATCACAATATACCAATCCTTATGAAACCGGACCGGAATACCAGATCATCGATGACCTGGGCTGGCCCGATAAGCTGGCCGAATGGCAACAAACCGGTGCAGATTATGCCTTGCATCCTGCCGATAAAAGCCAAAAAGTACTCCATGCAGTGGGTGAGTGGAACACTTCAAGAATCGTCTTCAAAAAAGGGCATGTGGAACACTGGCTCAATGGTAAGAAGATCGTTGAGTTTCAAGCCTGGACGCCGGAATGGGAACAAAAGGTACTGACCACCAAATTTAAGGATATGCCTCAATATGGAAGGGCAAAGACCGGTTATATCGGACTTCAGAATCATGGTAGTAAAGTCTGCTTCAGAAACATAAAGATAAAAAAGCTTTAGTATTTCCAAATAATCAGACCTATAATTCTCGATAAACTTATTTCGAAATCACAGTTAAACTATGGAATTAAAAAAATCATCAATCAACATCCTTATATTGTTAAGGATACTGATCGGCTGGCATTTTCTGCACGAAGGAGTCAGCAAGATTCTCAATCCGGGATGGACCTCCCTGGGGTATTTGGTCGATTCGCAAGGCCCATTTTCATTTATCTTTCATGCAATGACGAAGAGCACTGTCGTTGTGAATATTGCCGATTGGATGAACGTTGTGGGATTAACGGCAATTGGCTTATGCC
This sequence comes from Bacteroidota bacterium, assembly GCA_030706265.1. Lineage (GTDB taxonomy): Bacteria > Bacteroidota > Bacteroidia > Bacteroidales > Cfx3-03 > Cfx3-03. The sequence goes on from JAUZOX010000335.1 coordinate 2,683, forward strand.
TGATTATCGGAATCCTTGAACGGCCTGCACTCATCGGCGGAGTGATCTTGCTGGCTTTTTACTACCTCTCCCACCCTCCCATTTTCGGTATGAACTATGCCATGCCCAGTGAAGGAAACTATTTGTTTGTGGATAAGAATCTGATCGAATTGGTCGTCATGCTCTTGTTGTATTATGTCCCGACCAGTCACATCCTCGGATTAAAACGAATCATTGCCCCTGCAAAGGCAGAGGTTAAATCATAAATCATTTTGTTTAATATTATAAAAATATATAAATGAACCGACGTGATACACTAAAAGGTCTTGCTGCCATACCCGTTTTGGGCACCTATATATTATCAGTTTATGCCAAACAAAAAGAAAATGAACGCTCGTTTTTTGATTTCTTAAAGGAATTTGAGAAACAACACCCGTTGGTTGAAAAGAAGATCGTTACAGAAAAAACAGGTTCCGGAAGCAACCGGCTGATCAGGCTGGGACTGATTGGCTGGGGCATTCGTGGCAAGCAACTGGCCAAGTCTGCAGGATTTGTATTGCCTCAGACACTGGAAGACTATAAAAAGGCTGCCGAAATGGACAAAAACGACAAGCGTTATGAAACGATCATGCAGCAGGAAGATATCAATATTGTCTTTAACGGCATCTGTGATCTCTTCGAAACCTATTCGGAAAAAGGAGCTATTGCCCTGGCCAACAAAGACAAAAAAACAAATTCAGAATTTAAGGGGCAACCTGTAAAGCGGTATGCAAATTACAAGGACCTGATCCATAGTCCGGACATCGATGCAGTCATCATTGCCACTCCGGATTTCTGGCATGCCCCGATGATCATTGAAGCTGCAAAGGCAGGTAAACACGTATATTGCGAGAAATGCATGACCCACACCCTGGATGAGGCTTATGAAGTTCGCAAGGCGGTCAAAGAAAGTGGCATTGTTTTTCAGCTCGGTCATCAAAACAGGCAATCAGCCAGCTACATCAAGGCAGACCAGCTGCTGGACAACAATGTACTGGGAGATGTGAGCCTGATTGAAACCAGCACCAATCGCAATTCACCGGGAGGAGCCTGGGAATACGACATTCCACCCGAAGCATCTGAACAGAATGTGGATTGGAATCATTTTTTAAAACCCGGAATGGAAAAGCCTTTCAACAAAGAACAGTTTTTCAGATGGCGTTGCTGGTGGGATTACGGCACCGGACTGTCGGGCGATATGCTAACCCACGAATTTGACTGTATCAACCAGGTCATGAAGCTGGGCATTCCGGAAAGGGTCACAGCTTCGGGAGGCATTTATTATTGGAAAGACGGCAGAGATGTCCCCGATGTCTTCAACGTCCTGATGGAATACCCCAAACGCAACCTGACGTTCATGTATTCGGCCACATTGGGCAGTTCCAGGGAACGCAAAAGATTGATAATGGGCAGCGATGCCGTCATGGAGCTGAGCGGAGAT
>JAUZOX010000336.1 GCA_030706265.1 Bacteroidota bacterium
AGTACTGGGCGAGAAAAATAATCTGGTAAAAATCGTTGACTGGTATGATAATGAATGTTGATTTGCGACCCGGCTCTCGGAGTTGATCGTGAAATTTGCCTGATGTTTCCAAAGTCAGTTTGATACACGAGTAAATGAAAAACCCATTATCCGTTACGATAATGGGTTTTCAACCACTAATAAACAGAATAAAAACCAACCCCACAATCAAACCATCATTGAAATTCATTTTTTAATTGGTCAGCCCAGGCTTTCAGTCGCGGGACGGTGAGTTCTGGCTGCGAATCATCGTCTATTGCCAACCCCACGAAGCGTCCCTCCCGTTCGGCCATGCTGAAATAATAATTATATCCTTCTGTTGAGGTATACCCAACGACGTTGTCTTTGGCATTTAACCTGCAATAGATCATTCCCATCCCATCCACAAAGCTCTCCGGATATTTTTTCTGATCACCCAAACCAAACAGGGCTACTTTTTTATTGCTGTAATCTAAATCACCAAGCAGGTCAACAAAGTCTTCCCAGTCATAATGGGCACCGCCTATTCCCCAGCTCGAAGTGCCAAAAATCAGGCAATCATATTTGTTCAATGTCTCGATATTGGCCTCGGCAATATTGATCACATCTTTGGAAGGAACCTTTAAAAATGTTGCAAGCTTATCGGTGACCGATTTCGTGTTGCCACTTTCAGTTCCTCCATAGAAAATTCCGGTTTTTTTCATACGAAAATAATTTGATTAAATAGGTCGTATGGAACTCGCATTGATAAGGTTCATCGTTTTTTGTGTTTTCAAAACATGCTCGTTTCATTCCATAAATTTATTTCACCATTAAACATGGTTATATCCGAAATGTTCATGGTTATTTTAATCCGTAAATAATTTGTATAAAATCGGTCATATAGAACTTGCATGAGCGGGTAAGTCCGTGTCTGTGTTTTCACACATGCGCATTTTAAAAAGAAAAGGAGTTGGACTTTCTAATGGAATAGAAAGGATATAAAATATAGGAATGAAATAATATAGGTATCGATAGAAGGAATTTATTTTTGAACTGTAACCGGAATCTTTTTTTGCGTATTCCTTCCGGATGAACCGGTTTAAGTTACATTACCGGTCTTTATCATGGCGGGCTAAACGATTATTCGTGTATTATGTATTTTTCCTCTTTACCTAGTTTTCTTAAAAGGGTATTGATCTCTTTTTTAAGTTCAATCATCTTTTTTTCCCGGCCTATCATGAGATTATTTAACCCTTCAAGTTGCATTGATTTCTCTTGTAATGACTCGATCAATTTGCTTTCCGAAATATCAACCGCACTCATCAGACAATAATTTCCGTCCTGTATGGCGATAGCGGTTAGAAAAACATACAACGTTGAAATGGAATTCGTTGCCAGTTTTACCTCGCAACTTTCTTTGCTCTTGCTTTTAAATATATTTTCCAGAAAGTGGTTGAAGATTGGCCTGGATTCCTTTGTTAAAAAGAATCCAAAGTTGCTGTTTCTCAACGCCAAGCGCTCTTTGCCAAGCAGAAGTGATCCACTGAGGTTCAGGTCAATGATTTTACCTTCGGGCGACAATGTAAAATACCCCGAAGGTGCCAAATCATATAATTCACAATATTTAAATGCATTGGATTCGGCCTGTTCCTTGGCTTTTAAAAGTTCTTCTTTTTGCATTCTCCATTTAGCCTGGAAAAGCTCTAAATCATGAATATATCTCAGAATATTGGATCTGGGGTGAAATGGACTAAACACTAATGCTTTTTTCCTCTTGACATTTCTTGCCTTGTGAGAGGGTAACTCAGCATCTGATCTGTTTCCACTTTTCTTCATCCGTAAATAATTTGATTAAATAGGTCGTATGGAACTCGCATGGATGAATATCATCGGTGCTAATGTTTTCAAACATGCCAGGTTCCTAAAGCACCAGCCGCCTGCATTGAATAAATTTTCTGTAAATGCGAATTAGTAGACTGTATATTATAACGTTAAAAGTGTCTGGTTTGTTCTTGAATGCTTTGCTCCTTTATAACGAACCCTTGGGATCGAATACAATTGGATCGAATTCGTTTCATGATGGTTGTTTGAATGGACTTATAATGGGCTTATAAAAGGATTTTAACCTCAGTCGATGCTTATTCAATGCTGGGCCAAACATCAGTTGGAAACAGAGTATAAGTTGTGATACCGGAAGGTAATCGCAATAATGTTCGGGGCTTTTAAGGCCGCCTCAGACCGGATAACAGGAGCTCTTTTTGCCAAATTCCAACTGAAAAAAGATGTATCTTTATACTGATGATGGGTTTAAAAGAAATTGCCATGGATGAAGAAACTGACATCCCATTCCCGGTCCGGTTTAATCCGTTTAAACATCATCGGAATTATATCCTGGATATGCTAAACGGCACTTCTGCTGAAACGATCATCGGTCTTCTGGATCCAATCTGCAACAATTATATCGATATCTATACCGGGGAGATGAATCCCGATGCTATTGGCAATGCCGTCATTTCCATTCTGAATTCAAACCGTGCACTGCAGGCCGATGCGTTCACCCATTGGGTTACTTCCAAAAACGGTTACAGGCAGATCAAACTGGAAGATCAATCGGAATGGATTGTCCGAAAAGGGAATGAAACAGAACGTTATATTCATATTCATCCTGCCCGAACCGGTGCTTTTACGTTACGGTTTAAGGGATCGACCCTGAAGACGGTTTACCAGCTTAAAATCAATTATGCCCGTCCGGGTGAAACGCTTACCCTTGAAAAGGTGAACCGCGTAAGAGAGCATGTTGGTCTTCCCCCTTTAAAAAAGCTGGAACAAAGCAAGGGAATTTTAAACTGTTACAGGAAGTTTTTTGATCAGAGGTAGAGAGATTCAATGTAATTGAGAGGAGAAACCATGAACCGGATCAGTTTTCGTTTTTATGAAGAGTTGAATAATTACCTGCCCGATGAAAAGCGTAAGGTTTGGTTTGAATATGCTTTCCCGGGTTCCATTTCGATGGAGGAGGCATTGCACCAGTTGAAAATACCTGTGGATGAAGTTGATTTGATATTGGTGAATCAGCAATCCAGGGGTTTTGAATACCTGCTTCAGGAAGGTGACCGGGTATCGGTGTATCCGGTATTTGAATCATTTGATATTTCAGGTGTCAGTAAGGTGAGAGAAAAGCCGCTTCGAAATCCGAAGTTTATTTGCGATGTTCATTTGGGGCGGCTATGTAAATACCTGCGCATGCTGGGTTGGGATACGCTTTATTCGAACAGGTATACACCCGATAAAATCATTGCCGTCTCGGGTCAGGAGGGCCGGATAATCCTTTCACGGAATCAACTCTTGACCAGGCATAAAAAAGTTACCCGCTCTTATTGGGTACAATCGTCGGATCCGTTGGAACAAATTGAAGACCTGATCGAAAATCTGGATTTATCTAATGAGACACAACCTCTTACCAGGTGCCTGAACTGCAACCATAGGATTGTGCCGGTAACGAAGCAGGAAATATTGCACCGGCTTCAGCCCAGGACCAAACAATATTTCGAGGAGTTCTTCATTTGTCCGGTCTGTGATCAGATCTACTGGAAAGGAACCCACTTTGAACATATGTCGGATTTTATAAATCAAATCATCAGAAAGCATAGTTGATCTTAAAATCTGTATTCTGCCAGAAACACTGGGAAACGATTCAATGCTCCTGGCAATCGAAAAAGCATTGATTGTTTATTCAGTTACAAATTCCACTTTCCTGACTGAAAAACAATCGTTTCCTGAGAAAACGAGGTAACAGGTTTTGCCGTCTTTACTCATCCACTTGATAGGCAGAGAAGAGGTATCGCCGGGACCGACATCCCAGTCTCTGGTATAAAATGCAGTATGCCAAGGTCCCCAGGGTTGAGGTGCTTCGTAAATGCCAAAGCCTCCCTGAAAGCGGCTTCCTTGCGGATGATTGCTATCGGGGTTAATCTGGCACCAGAGATACCGTCGAAGTCCCGCATCATAGGTGATGCCCGATCTGTAACACATTGCCGGATGTTTAAATACGGGTCCCCTTCCATTGATATCCTTTACCCAAACAGGATTTCCATGGGTATCCAGCTTTTGAAAGAATTCATAGGCCGTCCG
>JAUZOX010000337.1 GCA_030706265.1 Bacteroidota bacterium
AATGGTGTGGAGGTTTAAGACGTCATACTTGAAGATCCCGGCTGAATCGGTCCTGAAAGAAGGGATGCTGTCGAAAGAAGAAGTTATTTTCTTCTGGGCGTGGATGCCTGAAAAGCTGGCGATGATTATCGTCAGGACAATCATCGTTCTGCTGAGGGCGGGTCGTTTCAATCGTGTGTGTTTTTTCAGGTTATGAACGTTCTTCCACTTTTGCCTGATTCCAGTACGCATCCATTTCGGCCAGCGTCATTTCATGAATCAATTTTCCATCCTCTTTAGCCTTTTCTTCAATGAATTGAAACCTGCGGATAAATTTACTGTTACCCCGTTCAAGCGCATACTCAGGATTTACTCCAACAAATCGGGCATAGTTTACCAATGCAAAAAGATAATCCACAAACTCTTCTTCAAGTTTGGAGTGGTCAGTTCCTTTGTGCACTTCATCGAGCATTTCCTGTTGTTCTTCCAGTACCTTGGCCCAGACCTGTGAGGGCTTTTCCCAATCGAAACCAATTCCCCGCGCCTTTTCCTGAATCCGGTGAGCCTTAACCATTGCGGGTAAAGAGTTCGGAACACCCGATAATACGGATGTACGCCCTTCGCCCATCTTGATCTTTTCCCAGTTTTGGCTGACCGCTTCAGCTGTATTGGCTGTGACATCTCCGTAAATATGCGGATGCCGGCGAATGAGTTTTTCGTTGATACCTTCAATAATTTCAGTCATGTTGAAAGCATTCATTTCGGATCCGACTTTTGCATAGAAAACGATGTGCATCAACAGATCCCCCAATTCCTTCTTCACTTCCCCAAGGTCTTTTTCGAGGATAGCGTCTGAAAGTTCATAGGTCTCTTCAATTGTCAGGTAACGTAAAGTCTCGAGGGTTTGCTTTTTGTCCCATGGGCACTTCGCCCTCAATTCATCCATTATGTTGAGCAGCTTCTCAAAAGCAGCAAGACGTGGGTCCATAATTTAAATTTTTACAAAAGTACTTTTTTCCTTTTACTTCGGCGCTCTGTTTGCAGATACTTCTTGCGTAAAGAAATGAATGGTATATTTGTAACGATATAAAATCTTCAATATTGAATACTTCGACACTTCTTGCTCTTAAAACTAAAAAAGAAACGTTAAAAGGTTCTCTCCTGGTCCTGGTTGGTGCATCGGGTTATGGCTTATTATCTCCTATTGCAAAGCTTGCTTACCGAAAGGGATTAAGTGCAGATATGGTGAGTGTAGGGCAGGTACTGATGGGTGCAATAATGGTCGGCATCATTCTGATGATTCAAACCTTGGCAGGTACTAAATCGGATGTCTATATAAAACCTTCTGCGAAGCAAAAACTGTTGCTAACCGGAGCGGGAACGTTTCTTGGGTTTACAACGGTCTTCATCTACAAGGCGCTTGTTTTGCTTCCGGCATCAATCGGGATCGTTCTTCTTTTTCAGTTTACCTGGATGGGCATTGTAATGGATGTTATCCTGACCCGCAAAAGACCTGACAAGACAAAAATAATATCATTGCTTATCCTTATAGCCGGAACCTTGCTGGCTTCGGGGGCAGCGGAGACCAGCAGAGCACATCTCAATACCATGGGGATTGTTTGGGGCCTGTTGGCGGCCATGTCATATACACTCGTCATTTATGTGAGTGGAAATACGGTAACTGAAGCGGCTCCTTTCACACGGACATTTTATATGTCAGTAGGTTCATTGGTCGTTACTTTGTTATGCTTTCCCCCGGAGACGATTATTAACACGATCTCTAATCCTGAGATGTTAAAGTGGGGGATAATGCTGGGGCTGCTTGGCGTCGTGGTTTCACCGGTACTTCTGAATAAAGGGTTGCCATCGGTGAGCCTTGCGCTCGGTACCATCATCAGTGCTGCAGAACTTCCGGTCGTAGTCATAACTTCCATTATAATTCTGGATGAGCATGTGAGTCCGCTGAAATGGTTGGGCGTATGCGGAATATTATTGGCCATTGCCTTACCCTATTTTCTGAATAATAATCAGAAATAATGCCAAGGATATAATCTCTTTTTGTGAGATTGACATTATTTTAAAATGATCCGGCCGAGGTTGGCATCCTTTCCCGTGTGGCTACATGATCAACCTGCTTTGGAATAATGTGACTGGCAGTGAGCAATTTCATTAACGATGTTGACATTTGTTTATAAAAAAGCTATATTTGTTATTAGACATTATGGCCATGAAAAAAATACTTGTTCCAGTCGATTTTTCGGATATCACGACCGAAGTTTTGGATTATGCCGTACAAATTGCCAACGAAGAGGAAGGATCCATCACGGTGTTACATGTTGCATCTCCAACTCCGATTTTTCCGAGCCAGGATGCGGAACCGGGGATGATTCAGACTTATGTGGAGGAGGAACTAACCCGTGAAAAGGAAGAGTTAGAGGCGATTACAGAACATATTAAAAAACAGGGGATTGAAGCAGATTCGATATTGCTCCAGGGATCGATTATCGATACCATTATCGACGAGGCAAATGAATTGCACGCTGACATGATCGTGATGGGGAAAGAAAGCCATGGTTTACTCTACCGAACTTTGTTGGGTACGACCAGCGAGGGGGTTATCCGCAGAACCCACGTTCCAGTCCTTATCATCCCTGAAAGGTAAATTCAACATCTTTTTTCCGCTTACACGGAAGGCTACGCACTGACTTCACTTCACTTTGCCCTTACTGAAAAAGGTAGAGAGCGTTCCCTTTAATTCCCCTAAATCCGGGCTTTTATTCTCCTATATTTCTACACTAACCGGTCTGCTCCCCAATGCCCCTGCCTTAAAGGGTTGTAGAAGGCGGCATTTGGGTAGCACACAGTCGTTTTACGGTCATTAAGAACAAAAAGGGATCTATCGGGGAAAATTAATACCGGCGTTAATCAATTATGTCAAGACAGCCCGAAGTAGTATGATGAATTAATAAGTTAAATCACTGCAGTTGGTTACAGCATACTGTGGCTTAGCCCCTGAAACCGATTTGACATTTTTGAATACAGCCTGTTCTGCGTCGCTGATGACGATCTTTCCATTTTCCGGTAATGTGATATCCGTAAAGGTTAGATTCTTCAAATGGTGAGGAACTCCTTTGAAACCGTTGATGATCATCACGGTTTCGTTGGGTGAAGCCTTTGACAGGTCTATATTCCTGAATACATAGTTTTCGAAGGTTGGCACTTCGGGAGCTGCGTCGCCGTCGTTGTTGTAATTAAGAGCCGTCAGAACGGTGATCTTGAGTAGCTGGCAATCGGCAACGGTTACGTTTTTAACATATCCTCCACGTTCTTTTGTGCCTTTGATTTGCATGCCATTGAGCAGATTCCCAGCCTTGCAATCCTGAACCAGGACGTCACTGACTCCGCCCGACATTTCACTGCCGATAGAGATGCCGTGGCCTTTTATGAAATTGCAGTCCGCAATCCGGACATTCCGTGTTGGTTTGGCAACAAAAAATCCTTCAGGATTTTTACCCGATTTGATGGCGATGCAATCGTCGCCGGTTGAAAATGTGCAATTAAGAATATAGCTGTCATCGGATGAATCCGGATCAAGGCCATCGCCGTTATGGGCTGTACTCACGATGTTCAGGTCATGGCATGTAATGCCTTTGCTGTAAATATAATGAATGGTCCAGCAGGGGGAATTCCGGATTTGGAGACCCTGAATCTCTACGTCACGGCAATTCATCAGACAAATCAAACGGCCCCGGCTTCGCAGTCCGTCCTTTTCGATCATTTTATTGGCCAACGGAGTACCGCCTCCGGTGATCGTACCTTCGCCCCTGATCGAAAGTTGCTCCACGCTGAAGCCGCCCTTACGGTTCATCGTACCTGCATTCAACAAGCTGGCATAGGTTTTCATCTCCCATCCTTCGAATCGGTTGTTGATGAAAGGACGATAATCGGATTCGTTCGTACTGCCCTTCAGTTCACCTCCGGCGTCGATCAGGAGGGTCATGTGACTCTTTAAAAACAAGGCGCCACTTAAAAACACGCCTTTAGGAATCAGGACAGTGCCTCCTGCAGGGCACTGGTCGATGGCTTTTTGAATGAACACGGTGTTAAGGGTGACACCGTCTCCCTTGGCACCGAATTGGGT
>JAUZOX010000338.1 GCA_030706265.1 Bacteroidota bacterium
AGATGTGGGTTTTGGAAAAACAGAAATTGCCATAAGGGCTGCATTTAAAGCTGTTACGGATAGCAAACAGGTTGCTGTTTTGGTTCCGACTACCATACTTGCGATTCAGCATTTCAAGACATTCAATGACCGGCTAAAGGGATTGCCTTGTAACATCGATTATCTGAACCGCTTCAAGAGTACAAAAGAGCAAAAGGAGACCATCGAAAAGTTGAAAGAAGGCAAGATCGATATCCTGATAGGGACACATCGTTTGTTGAGTAAGGATATTGAATTTAAAGATCTCGGATTGCTTATCATAGATGAAGAACAAAAATTTGGTGTCGCTGCAAAGGAAAAGCTGAAACAGTTCAAGACCAGTGTAGATACTTTGACTTTAACCGCTACGCCAATACCACGCACCCTCCAGTTTTCAATGATGGGAGCCCGTGATTTTAGTGTCATCAATACGCCACCTCCTAACCGGTTTCCGGTTCAGACCGAAGTTCATACCTATAGTGAAAAGCTGATTCGCGATGCCATCCTTTATGAAGTCTCCCGTGGCGGACAGGTGTTCCTTGTTAATAATCGGATAAATAACATGATGGATATCAGCGGCACGATTCATCGCTTATTGCCGGATGTCAGAGTGGCTGTAGGGCATGGGCAGATGGATGGACATAAGCTTGAAAAAATCATGCTTGGTTTTATTGAGGGTGATTACGATGTTCTGGTTGCAACGACAATCATTGAGTCGGGACTCGATATTGCAAATGTCAATACGATAATCATCAACGATGCACAGAACTACGGGCTGAGTGAGCTGCATCAGTTACGCGGTAGGGTAGGGCGCACCAACAAAAAGGCATTTTGTTATCTGCTGGCTCCGCCAATGAGTGTACTGACGGATGAAGCCCGCAAGCGGTTAAAGGCCATTGCTGAATTTTCTGATCTCGGTTCCGGATTTAATATTGCAATGCGCGACCTGGATATCAGGGGGGCGGGAAATATTCTGGGAGGTGAGCAAAGCGGATTTATCGCTGAAATAGGATTTGAGATGTATAACCGGATACTTGACGAAGCGATCCTTGAACTGAAAGAGGTTGACTTTAAAGATGTATTTGCTGAAGAACTTAATAAGAAATATGTTCATGAGTGCCAGATTGAAACTGATCTTGAAATCATGCTTCCCGATGAATATGTAAGTAGCACAACCGAACGGCTCAGCCTTTACAAAGAGTTGGATAATATTGAAAACGAAACAAATTTAATGATATTTCAGGATAAGTTGATTGACCGATTTGGTCCTGTACCCGCTCAGGCTGTCGAGCTGATGAATGCCTTACGGTTAAGATGGCTGGCACGGGATCTAGGAATCGAGAAATTGGTTATTCGACAGGGAGCACTCATTGGATTTTTTGTCAACAATCCTGAGTCGCCTTATTATCAATCTGCTGCATTTACCAAGGTGCTCCAATATCTGCAAAGTAAGCCCAATGCATTCAAGATGCGTGAAAACAAAGGAAGGTTGACGATCACCTATAAAAACATCAATTCAATTGCAACAGCCATTGCAGTCATGCAACCGATCATGTCGTTTGAGCCTTTAACCGTAAATCAATAAAAGTAAAATCCTGTCAATTCAAAATTGGTATAAGAATTTCAACACGGGTGCCTTCAGGATTTCCGTTTTGATCATATAAGTCGGTATAGGTGATCGGCTTTAATCGAGAATTTTTCTCATCTAATAATCTAAGACGGGTTTCTGTGATTGAAATTCCTTTTGATGTCTTTTTAAATAGATTTGTACTTTGGATTTCTGCGGCACGTTGACGACCAATGCCGTTATCCTCGACAATACACCTTAGAATAGAATCTTCCTGGATAAGCTTGATTTGCAACAATCCATTTCCTTCCAGATTCATCAATCCATGCCAAATCGAGTTTTCAATAAAGGGCTGAATGATAAATGGAGGAACAAATGTTGAAATCTGATTGATTCGGGGATCAATATCAAAGGTGAATTTAAATTTGTCTTTAAAACGCATCTTTTCCAATTCGAGATAAAGCTTTAGCGCATTCATTTCATCATGGAGCGTTATGGCTTGAGTTTGTGAGTTGTTTAGAATCACCCGCATCAACGTGGCAAATTTGGATAGAAATGTTGTGGAAGAATTTCGATCATTTTTTACGATATAATACTGTATTGAATTGAGCGAGTTGAAAATAAAATGCGGGTTCATCTGTTTGCTCAATGCTTGTTGTCGATACTGGTTGATTTCCTGCTGAACCTGGTTATTATGCTGAATTGTTTTTAACCGGTTACGGTATATGATGTAAACTGCGGATAAAATGGAAGATATGACCAGGGCAATAAACCAAAATGTTTTCCAAAATGGTTTGTTAATAGTGAATTTCTGAATGACCGGATTAGAAGTCACCTTTCCATTATCATCGATGGTCCTGAGTTGAAACTCATACGCATGGGGCGGTAAAAAGGGAAAGCTTATTTCCGTGTTTTGTGTGTTATGCCATTCATCATCCAGTCCAAGGAGCCGATATTGATACCTGATTTTTGAAATTGACTGATAACTGATGCCTACAAATGAAAATGAAATTGAGTTAAAGTTGTATGGGAGAGAACAATTAGCTGGCAACAGTGTATCTTTCATCATGAGCTTTATTTTGGTCAGATAAACCGGAATGTTGTTGCCAGATGTTTTATGACTTCGGGTGTCAATAATTGAGAGTCCACGGTTTGTTGCTACCAGTATTTTATTGCCAAAAGTCTTAATTTGATAAACCTGGTTAGAGGCAAGACCATAATCAACATTAAAATTGTGTAATGAATAGGAGAGAGGCTTGTATTTTTTTATAGTAATGCAACTGATCCCCTGGCTTGTTGTAAGCCAAAGATCATTTCTGTTTAAACAAAGATCGGTCGGTGAATTATTTAGCAATCCTTCTTTTCGGGTGAAATGATGAATTCCGTCTATCGTCTTAAGATATAATCCATCTCCTTTAGTGGCAATCCAAATGTTCCGTCCCAGAGAATCCCCGGCAATTTTAAGAATTCTTTTATTCAAACCCGGAATAGAAGAGTTAATTTTGATGAACTGGCCTTGTTTATACTTCCATAGTCCTTCGGTTGAGCCAATCAACAAAGAGCCATCAGGAAAGCGGTATAATGAACTAATACGAATATTATTGACGGTATGGTCACGAAAGGAGTTAGACAGAACCACGTGTCTGTTGATATCTACAAGGGATAATCCCGCGATATTTCCAAACCAGTAGGTGTCTTTTGATTCTTTGATGATTGATCTGGCAGAAATCAATATCCCTTCGTATTTCTTGTTTAGTTTTTTATAGTTGTCAATTAACTTTGAAATTTTACCGTCCTTGAAGACATACGGATCATAGGTAGTTCCGATTAATAGCTCTTTATGCGTCCGGTCATATGTTAATGAAGTGATTTCAGAATGCGTCGTGGTATCAACCGGATAATTGGTTATTTTGTTGTTTTTAATAACCGATAAGTAGCAATTTCCAGTTCCTGCAAATATCTCCTTGTCACCTGTTTCAACATGCAAAATCTCATAATCAGGCAAATTGGAGGGATATACATAGCTAAATGATTTATGGGATGAAAGATAAAATACCCCATCATCGAGGGTGCTGAACCAAAAACCACCTTCCTTATCTTGTAGTACTGAAGATACGGACTTGTCTGAAAGATAATTATGCACGGGCGGCCCCAAAATGTCGTTTTCATTCAATGCTATTGCGCCATCGTTAAATGGGCATACCCATATCATGTTGTCTTTATCTTTGCTAATCCAAAGTATCAGGCTTTCCATCGTTCTGATTTGGTAATGCCCATCAGCAAATATTTTGAGCAAGTAGTGGTCGCAAGCGATAAATATGCTTTTGTGATCCGAGGAGACAACTGCAAAAACTGCCAGGTTTTTTGATTTGGATAAAACATTGTTGACAATCGTTCTGTGGATATACTTTGTGTTTATATTCAACATGTTCTCAGTGCCGTGATGTTGTGCAACCAGCACTTTATTATCGGCCTGCAGAATATCGGCAATGTTTTCCGACAATTTGTCCAACCGGGTAATGTTCCCATTGGG
>JAUZOX010000339.1 GCA_030706265.1 Bacteroidota bacterium
CCTTCACCACCTCCGGATGGGTCTTCCCAATGATCAGAAAGACCACTTCCGGATTTTTCGAGACAATTGCAGGTAAAGCTTCCAGCGTGGTTTCAATGCTTTTTCCCGAACTGATCAGGCCGAACGTGGTCAGTACTTTTCGTCCCTTATAGCCATAACGTTCCTTCAACAAATCTTTGTTTTCATGCAGCACGAGATGAGTACCATGAGCAATTATGCTTATCTTTTCAGATTTGATGCCATAATCATGGTATAAAATATCAGCCGAATTATGAGTCATTACGACAATAGACTCACAGGCATTTGCAATACGGGTTACCTTTTCGATCAATGAGCTATCCTGCGTTGGCAACACGGTGTGAAAAGCAATGACGATTGGCCTGGTCAACCTGTACAGAAATTGGCAGAAAGCATTCTCCTGTTTCAGAAAGAGACCAAACTCATGTTGAATAAGAACAATTTTAATCGATTTATCCTTGTTAATGGTTTGGGCCAACCGTTCATAGGCTTCATATTCCGAAGTCTTAAGCGTATATTTAACCTCTTCGGGATATTGAAAAGTGGCTTCACCGGATTCCAGGGCACATATTTTTATTGAAAATGAATTGAAGAATTTTTGGTTCATCGCTTTTACCAGGTCCATGGTATAGGTAGCAATGCCGCACTGTCGTGGCGGATATGAAGTTATAAATAATATTTCGGGTAAGTTTTCAGTAATCGCTTTCATCCGTAAATAATTTGATTAAACAGTTCGCATGGAACTCGCATTGATGATTTTTATTGGTGTTTGTAATCTTAAATCATGCTCGTTTCGTCTGATCTGTTTTACCGTCGTCATTAATATTAATAATTTGTTTATCAATTTATTAAAACACATTCAATCTTCATCACACCTGTTGTTTTAACAAAACAAGACCATTAAAGTTTTAATACGGAAAGTTTATCTTCAATCGCTTAATCCCAGTGCTTGGTTCATCTATAGGTGTGTTTACAGACATGCCGGTTCATGTATTAGCTTTTCCGTACTTCAAAAGGATCATACCAAACAACATCCAGCTGAGGGCCATCACGTTTTGATTTCTTGTAAAGTATTGCCAATGTATCACTTTAAGCATGTTTCGGTTTAATTATTCCAGACGCCTCAGAAACAATCAGCATTATTTCATTGTTTATAAAACATAAGAGGGCTTAAGGCTTTATATGATTTTTGTTTTAATGATTAATGGTGTTCCTGTCATACTAAAGGGCCATATTCTCAATTGATAAATAACAAGTTCCTCCTTTCAATCGTAAATAATTGACGTATTATTTTATACAAGATAAACACCTGATTTCTTTTATTTGAAATAATAATTCAGGCTTTTAGCCGGAGATATAAAATTATAACATAGCATTTGAAATGTCGGAAAAGGAAGAGATACCGCCAAAAAACTCAAGAAGGAAGTTTCTTCAGAAACTTGGCTATGTTGGAGCAGGATCGGTCCTGACCGGTGCCGCTATCTTGAGCGGCTACGAATATCAGCACAATAAAAAGGCAGGCGACAGAATAAAAATACTGTCGTCCAATAACGAGCTACTGGAAGTGGACCGGGAAGCAACCATCAAATCGATAAAAAAGGCCACACTTGATCTTTCGGCATATCAAAAACAAGGCAGAGAAGGGATTGCAGGGAAAAGATGGATTTGGGTCATTGATCTTTCCAGATGCAGGAATGCCAGGAAATGTATGGCCGCCTGCATTGGAGCGCATCATTTGAGATCCGAGCAGAGCCACATGAATGTGCTTAAAATGGAAGAGAACCGGGAGACTCCACCCTATTATATGCCCAAGCCCTGCCAGCACTGTGATAACCCACCTTGTGTGGCAGTCTGTCCGGTGGATGCAACTTTTAAAAGGCCCGACGGGATCGTGCTGATTGATAACGAACGATGTATCGGCTGCCGCTTTTGCATTGCCGCATGCCCTTACAGCGCAAGGACCTTTAACTGGATTTCGCCCAGGATGGAAAAGGAAGACGAGGGAAAAACATACAATATCGAGTTGAATTTGCCGGAACGTAAAGGGACCATCACCAAATGCCTGATGAGCGCAGACCGGCTGCGTGAAGGAAAGCTGCCTTACTGCGTTTCGGCATGCCCTAACGGAGTTTATTACTTTGGGGATGAAAATGAAGATGCGGTCACCAACGGCACAACCAAAGAAACGGTCAGACTGAGTAAGTTGTTGCAGGATAACGGTGCATACCGTTTAATGGCTGAGCTCGGGACAAAGCCCAGAGTCTATTATTTGCCTCCGAAAAACAAATCCTATCCTTTCCAGGACAAAGACAGACCCGAGACCGATGATATTGTTAAAGAAACGGATATCTAATAAATGAAGGCAGCATGTCGCAACAGGAGAACATCGATAAAATCACGAATGATCTGTTGAAGCCGATCAGGTTTAACATGGGATTTAAAATCTGGATGGGGTTTCTGCTGGTCGCGCTGTTGATTTGTCTTTATGCCTATTCGCTCCAGCTCAGGACAGGACTGGGCGTTGCAGGCATCCGCGATTATGTCGCATGGGGTATGTACATAGCCAATTTCGTTTTTTTTGTTGCCACCAGTCTTATCGGAATGCTGATCAGTGCGGTATTGGGATTATTGGAAATAAAATGGGCTGCCCCCATCTCCCGTATTGCCGAAATCATTGCACTCGCCTTTGCTGCTGTTGCCGGGATAGTCATCATCATGGATATGGGGCGTCCGGAACGTCTGGCGTATGTCTTTATCCATGGCCGTGTACAGTCTCCCATCATATGGGATGTCACCGTTGTGACCACTTATGTTGTCCTGAGCGCATTGTTGTTCTACCTGCCACTGATACCGGACATCAAAATTTGTCACGATAAATTGGAGGGGGTGCCAAAGATGCAAAGGGCTTTCTATCGTATTCTATCACTTGGGTGGACGGGTACACCTGAACAGTTAAGGCTGATCACAAAATCAATAAGGCTGCTTTTGATCCTCATCATTCCGGTTGCTTTAGGCATTCATACCGTCACCTCGTGGTTGTTTGCCAGTACTTCCCGCCCGGGATGGGACAGTACCATTTTCGGTCCCTATTTTGTCGCCGGGGCTTTCGTTTCGGGTTGTGCAGCGGTAATCATTGCCATGTATTTTTTCAGGAAGAACTATAAGCTGAACGAATACCTGACAGATGAATTGTTTGATAAAATGGGAAAGTTGCTGGTCTTGGTATCGCTGGTTTATCTCTATTTCAACCTCAATGAGTTTCTGGTGCCGGCTTATAAGATGAAGAAGTTTGATGCAGTCCACCTGAGGGAAATTTTTACCGGAGCCTATGCTTTGATGTTTTGGAGTGTTCAACTGTTAGGACTTGTGATCCCGATTATCCTTCTCTTGTTTAATAAAGCAAGGAAGCCATTGCCCATGTTGATCATTGCAATATTTGTCTTTACAGGTGCTTGGTTTAAGCGCTACATCATTGTAGTTCCTACACAACTTCATCCGTATCTGCCCATCCAAAACGTACCCGAATATTTTAAATTCTATACCCCGACATTGATTGAAACGGCCATCACCTTGACTTCTTTCATTCTGGTTTTAATGATTATCACTATTCTGGCAAAGATTTTCCCCGTTATTCCGATTAGCGATCCCACATCAAAAGAGCAATAAATGCCGTAGCTATTAACCCTATAAAGAAATAGATCATCAATGAAGAAATTTCCGTCATATTACAGAACGCTGTTTTTTATCCTGTTGCTGCTGGTAGCGCCACAGATCCATGAAGCCCAAAACGTGATAGTACCGGCTAAAGATAAGGGGAAATCCAGCCCTTTGATCTTTAATGCTTCAACCACGAATGCCGGAAAAGCCCTGTATGAGGTAAATTGTCAATCATGTCATGGAAATCCAGGAAAAGGCAATTACCTGCGAGGCCTCAACCCTCCCCCTGCTGATCTGGGAAGTGAGCAAGCTCAAAACCAGACCGACGGCGAACTTTTTTACAGGATCAGCGAAGGGAATCCCATAATGCCTAAGTTTAAAGCCACACTCTCTGAAAATGAACGATGGGAGCTGGTTTCGTTTATCCGCAGCTTTAACAA
>JAUZOX010000034.1 GCA_030706265.1 Bacteroidota bacterium
CCATGGTTTGTCTTTTTGCTCATCTATGATGATCCGATTGAACGACTCCTGCCCTCAATAATGTAGGTATATCTTTAATCGATGTAAAATAGTGGATTGTCTATATTATTATCGGGCGAGATTAATATCGCTTTTACCATTGCCGGTCATTCGGTTTCATACGCCTGAGCTGTTGTGGTTGATTGTTCTGCTAATTTCAAAGAGGCTAACAGTTGTAGACTAAAAATGTTTATCCGTCAGAAAAAAAGACAAATCAAATTTCAAGATAAATCATGTTATTGGTTAACATTATTTCAAACAGATAAAATTGGTTCACCTCCCTGGGCAAACCCAATCCGGATTTAAACTGCGTGCATCGCTCTAAAATCATTGGACCCTCTTCTTTGTGACTGGCTCTTTTAATATAAATTGCTGTATTTTTGTAGCACAAAATAAGAGAGATCAAACGCCATTTTATCGGTGTTTGTGTCTCTTACAAGCACATCTTGTTTTTAAATTATGCATACCATGAAAATACCTGTTTTTGTTATTTTGCTTCTCATGTTACTCTCCTGCAACAATAACCAAACTCCTTCTAATGTGGTTTCAAGACTCGAGGATTCAATTCCCGGTGGTACAAATGCAGGGCAGAATCGTTCGAAGACTATAAGTTCAGCTGAATCCAATAAATTAAAAGTAACCAAATCATTGATCAACGTCAATATTGGGGTCAAGGGCGTATATGCAGGAACTATTGACGATAAGGATTTTAAACTCTATATTGATAAAGTATATGGAGACAACGCCGAAGGCAGAATCGTCATGGGAACTGAAAAGAAACCTTTCAAGGGCAAGGCTACCACGCTGGGGAAAGAACCCGCCCCAACGGGAGATGTCACGCTTTACCGGTTAGTCTTATCGGAGCTAAATAAAAAAGATCTGAACGGACAATACATCATCACCCTTACTCTTTCAGCCAAAATCACCACAGGGGAAGGAATTTGGATGTCGAACAATAAGAAAGTTTCAAAAACCGTCAAGATAACGGGACGGGCTATCTAAAAACGGATCTTCACCTTACGTCAAATAACGCAAGTGAAATGAACAGGACATTATTAATTGCAGTAGTTTTAATGTTTGAGCTTATCACATCCGGGACCTTCGCACAAAAAGCATCTCCTTTAAAGGTTGCCTTGTCCATGGCTTCTCAAAACTATATTGACTGGGTTCACAGGGCAGATGCTACCGTCGAAACAATCGACATGAAATCGTTACCTGTAAACCAAGCCGTAAAACTTCTGGTAACATGCAACGGATTAATCCTGACAGGGGGTGAGGATGTGTATCCTACTTTTTATGGAAAAGCCGATGAAGCCTATCGTTGTACAACCAATCCTGCACGCGACACACTCGAGTTTGCGCTGATTGAGAAGGCACTCGAATTAAAAATTCCAATCATCGGAATTTGTCGTGGCCAGCAAATCTTAAACGTTTCACAAGGAGGAAACTTAATAGTGGATATTCCCGAAGATTACTCCAAAAAGATTGTGCACAAGCAGGAAGATTATCTAAACTGTTATCATAACATCAACACCGTCAAAGGTTCACTCTTAAAACAAATCAGCAAATCTGACAGTGGCATGGTCACTTCCAATCATCACCAGGCTGTTAAAACACTGGCTGCACCTTTTAAAGCAGCGGCCTATGCCAACGATAGCATCATCGAATCTTTTCAATGGGTCAAGCCAAAAGGGAAATCTTTTCTGATTGCGGTCCAATGGCATCCAGAACGAATGGATTCATTGAGTCCACTTTCAATGCCAATAGTCAGACGATTCATCAGGGAAGCTTACAGATATAAACGAAGGGATAAGGCTGTTTCAAATCAGGAATAACTCTGCAGGAAGCGTTGTAGTTAGATTTAGCTTTTTGACCTGAGTTGTCATGGATTTAGGCAGGATGACAAATCACTCTACATTTTCCAATTTGATTGATTCGACCGATTTAATAGCCCTGTCAGAGAAAAAATCATTTGCGGGAAAGATCTGAAAGGCTCCTCCGTCGGCCTCTTTCCCCTTTTCAATAACCAGAAACTCATCCTGGTCATTGCGGTTCATGATTTCACTGAAACTAAAGGAGGCGTGATATCCATCCTTTCCTGCAATTTCAACCAGTCCTGTTTTCAGTCGTCTTTCATCTGATTTTACATACTTTGCAATCAACTCCTTAAGTAATATCCCGCTAAATGGAGTGGTGCCATGGATGCCTCGTCCCCGTCCGTAAAAAACAGCGGGATAGGTTAGCTTTTGCAAGTCTGCTGGCAGATCGTTTATGGTTCCAAGATTCCGGCCCTTATCCGAAATCAAAAAGCTCATGCTGTTCATCGGACTTAAATTCTGCCTGATTTCATAGTTCCCCGAATATGATTTTACAATAATCTTCGTAGGATTAAGGATATTCCGATGGGTAAGCAGGTCAGATGCGACAACCAGTTTTGAGGATGAAGGCAAAGGCCATAATTCTTTGGTCTTTGAAGGAACGATGCGTGCAACCTGAGTGGCAATCAATATTTCATGACGGTGAACCGGATAATAGATTTCACCCCAGCTAAATACCACCTTTTCACCCTTATCATTTTCGACCACTACATACAAGTCAATGATTGATGGAAACTCAGCTTCATTTTTCTTTTTTATGACAGATTGATTCAAAATATCATACAATGAATAACCATCATAACGATAAGCACCTACAAACTTATCACTGTCTTTCTGTAGGCGTGTTTCCTTAACGATTACGGAACGGAGCGGAAGTTCATCAAGGTTTCGTTTTCCGGGATTTGCGATTTCTCCCAGAATCTCAATGGTTGGCACTTTTAATTTTATGGTTTCAGCTTTGTCGTAAAAGTCATTGGTTTGGGCTTTCAGACCTGAAGCACACAGCATGGCAAGAGACATCATGGCAATCATTTTTGCTTTCATCTGTATATAATTTGTATTAAATCGGTCAGATGGAACTCGCATTGATAATTTTTATCGGTGTTTGTGATTTCCAAACATGCTCGTTTCATCTGTAAATAATTTGTGTCAAATCACTCATATAGAACTAATATAAAATGGTTTACCGGTGTTTGTGTTTTCATACATGCCCATGTATACTATTAGAATTTTACCTCCTTCATCTTGCCATCATAAACAATGGTCCGGTCGATTTTATCGGCTGTGTCAACGCCTACTCCGTGATTTTCTCTTACCAGAACCACATTGAACGTACGTTTCCTTAACATACCTGGAAAGGTTCCCTTCCGATTTTGGATGGTAAGCGTTTTAGTACGATCGTTCCATGAAAGAGCAATGGTAGCATAAACGCCTTTCTCATAGTTATAATTGTCGTTTTCATCTTCATAGATGGTAAATTGAGCATCGGCACCCGGGTATATCCGGAGTTCGGTTGGGTCGGCCTTTTTCTCAGTGGCATATTGAACGAAAGGGCCCATGGGTACGATTGAACCGGCCTTTATATACAAGGGGAGCGTTTCAATTGGAGCATCGGCAGCAATAGTTTGCCCCCCCTCCAGCTTTTTCCCGGTCCAGAAATCAATCCATTTTACTGACTTAGGGAGGTAAACGTTTCTGCTCATCGTGGCCTTACTGATTTTTCCGGTATAGAGCTGTTCCGTTACCGGATTGACCAAAAATGCAGGTCCGAACATATACTGGTCGGAAATATTGTACACGGATCTGTCGTCTTTGAAATCAAAAGCAAGCGAACGCATGATGGTGTAGTTTTCGTGGGTTACTTTCCAGGCCAACGAATAGATGTAAGGTAACAGGCGATAACGAAGATTGTCATAGTTCAACAAAATAGCCTTGGTTTGCGCATCCCAGTTATCAGAAAAGAGGGCACGTTCACCTTTTCCATGGATTCGGAAAATGGGAGAGAAAACACCAAACTGAAACCAACGTGTAAAGAGTTCCCGGTTTGCCGGCGTCGACCATTTTGGGGCCGTCCATTTGTAATGGTATCCACCGATATCCGAAGTCCAATATGGGATTCCGGAGACGCATGCATTAATTGCCTGTGGAACCTGTGACTTGAAAGCCCTGAAGGTACAGGTGATATCTGATGACCAAAGCGCTGCTGCGTTTCGTTGTTCCCCCGCAAAAGACTGCCTTATCAGGAAAAAGGCACGCTTTCCGGGAATATCTTTTCTCCAGTTGTTATATAAACCGGTAGAATGCATCAGCGAATAGGTGTTGAAATAGTCAATCCCCTTGCCGGTTGCAAAGCTGGCATTCCTGCGTGCATCCAGCAGCGCTCCGTTATCAGGCTCGCATTGATCAACCCACCATGCATCCCATCCATAAGGGGCTATCAGTTGCTCTTTGGCTTGCTTCCAATACATCTGGCGTGCCTTTTCATTATGGGCATCGTAATAATTGTCGAAGGTTTTGGTCATCACGTTCTGCCATGTAATATCGGTTAGCAGTCCGGCTTTGGAAAGTTCATCATAATTGGGGGTTCCTTTTGCAAGTACCGGCCAGATCGAGATCATCGCATGTACATTGTCTTTGTGCAATTCATCGACCATCAGTTTGGGATTTGGATAACGCCCCGGATCCATCACATGTGATCCTATGACATTGGGTTCCCAGTAAAACCAGTCCTGAACAATACAATCCAGTGGAATTTTGTTGTTGCGGTACTTGTCTTTTACCGATAAGACCTCGGCCTGACTTTGATACCTGTCCTGCGACTGAAATAATCCGAAAGCCCATTTGCCAAACATGGGAGCTTCTCCGGTAGTCTGACGGTAGAGTGAGATGATATGATCGAATTCCGGACCATAAAAGAAATAATAATCAACCATTTTTCCGCTTTCGGATACGTATCTGTATGCGGTATTTTCATCTTCGGTTCCATAGAAATCAGAGGCGGCATAATTGTCCCACATCAGGCCATAGCCTTTGGTGGACAGCAAAACCGGAATTGCGCCGGTCATATATTTGATGGCCATGCTCTGGTTACGACCCTTGTAATTAATGGAGAGGGTATCTTCGGGATGGCACCCCAACCCAAACAAAGCTTCATCAACGGGTGATTTAAACTTTGTCTCACATTTGTAGGTATCTATTCCGGCTATCGTCGCGGCTGTCATGGCCTTACCATTCGATTCATCCTCCGCTAAAATCACCACATCGTGTAAATCGGTGTATCTGATTGCATTGGTACTCTTATTCACCTTCACTTTCATCCTGGACGTTGTAATCACAATTTCTTGGTTATCTTCCGAAACCTTGAAACCGGTCAGGCTTTTAGAGTCTTTCTTCACGACCAGCGACTGTTTTGGGACCAATGATGACAGGGAAGTATATTTGACCTCAATCACGTCAGGTCTGAAAACATTGATCTGCATTACCCCCTTGTCTAGCTTAAAGGTAACCCCATCATTGGTTTTTGAATAAGTTAAGACGGCTGACTTCGCGTAATTAGGATTTAAAACGATTGTCAGAAACATTAAGGTGGTTATCAATAACGCTTTACCATAGGTGGTTTTCATCTGTAAATAATTTGTATTAAATTGGTCAGATGGAACTCGCATGCAGGATTTTCATCGGTGTTTGTGTTTTCAAAACATGCTCGTTTCAAAATCGAATATTTTTTTTGTGGGTGATCTGATAATAATCTAACCACCTTGATGCAGGATTATTTTATTTTCAAATAATTCAAGATAAGCTCTACACTCTTATCCACATCTATCTTACCGGTATCGATAGACAAGTCATACTCCCGGGCATCTGTCCACTCTTTTCCTGTAAAAGTATTGATATAAAATGCTCTGTCCTTATCACTTTGGGCAATCATTTTATCGGCCTCTTTTTCCGTAATATTATACAAATTCTGAATGCGTTTGCTTCTGGAAGCAACATCGCCATGCAAAAATATGCTGACATGATTGGGATAATCACGAAGAATATGAAAACCGCACCTTCCTATGATCACTGAAGAATGTTCCTTTGCAAAATGCCGGATGATTTCTGTCTCGGCTTTGAACAACTCAAAGTCCGTAGGTATAATCCGTTTCTGGGGTGGAACATAAACATCAGGAGATAGAGCGCTTATTTGAATAAAAGATTGCCAATAGGAAAGGACCTTTTCATCACGCGATTCCAAATCTTCTTCCAAGACCGAAAATTTTTGAGCGGCCTTACAGATGATTTCACGGTCTATATAAACAATATTCAATCTTTTGGCCAGTTGTTGTCCAACATAGGCTCCTCCGCTCCCCAACTGGCGACTTATTGAAATGAGATGTTGCGTTTTTTGTTCCATTTTTATTTCTCCTTTTTATGGGTTTTCCCATGTCCTAAATATACAAAATTAGGTAAGCTTTCAATACATTTTAATTTTTATACCAGGGCAGTGTATTCTTCCCTAATGTCATCGCCCGTAATGTCAACAATGCTAATATCTCTGAAAACAATAAGGTACGGGGCAATCCCATAATACATATTTGCAGCAATCTTGCCACCGTCGAACTGGTTTAAATAATAATAGATAGTTTTTACTCACATTTTGAGATTATATATTAAACTTGTTTACGATTTTCAAATCAAATAAGTTAATGAAATTTTTTACTTAGTACACATGCATTTATTTGTACAATTCATTCATTCGCTATCCCCAACTGATTTTTTGACCCAGTTACATTCTTGTTTCGATCAAATAGACCTTGTTTCCGATAATTTTAAAACAAAACGACGAATAGTCAAGATTACCGTCTTTACACCCTGCGCCGACAATTCAGACTACCTGTTGAAGATGAATCTGCTCAAAGATGCAATCGAACATTTTGATGTTTGTCAGGCTCCTGTTTCTCTGGTAAGTCAGGCTCCTATTGATGGTGGAACGATCCTGGAAGTTTGGTTGATGGAGTATCCTGAAACCGGATGTGAATTCACTTTCAATCAAGGCGAACAGGTTTCGGCGTTGCACCTTGAATGTCCTGATTTTAGCTGTCTGTTTTCTACTCAATATTCGGCAAGTCATCAGGGTTTCAAAGAAAACACCTTTGAAACCTTTAACCTGCTGGATGCCACTTTGCACGAAACGGGATTTGATTATGGCGACATCGTCCGTCAATGGAATTATATCGAAGACATCACCCTTCTCGATACCGTTAGCGATGAATATCTCCAAAATTATCAGATTTTTAATGATGTACGATCTTTTTTCTATGAGCAATCCAACTTTACGAATGGTTACCCGGCTGCTACCGGTATTGGCGCTGCCAACGGAGGCTGTACCATTGAAGTGATTGCACTGAAAGAAAAGAACCAAAATAGCGTGAAACCGATAACCAATTTTCTGCAGGTGGACGCACACAGCTATTCTTCAACCGTACTGGTGGGGGATGCAATCAAGGAGCTACCAAAGGCCTCAACTCCTAAGTTTGAAAGGGGAAAATTTATCCATTTCGGCGACGAAGGATTCCTGTTTATTTCGGGAACGGCATCTATCATCGGGGAAAAAACCGTTTATACCGAAAATGTGGAAAATCAAACCATTACGACAATCCAAAACATCGAACACTTATTATCAACTAATAACCTGAATAAGAACAACATAAATAATATTTCAAAACCCAGGCTCCATAATTATCGCGTTTACCTGAAAAACGAATCAGATTACCCAAAAGTTAAATCTTTGTGTGATGCTCATTTTGGCCCGGAAAGTGGTTTCTTTGTAAAGGCAGATGTCTGTCGGAGTAACCTGTTGGTGGAGATAGAAGCAAATTATGGTATTTAATGTAAACGTGTTTATGAAACGAGCATGATTGAAGATCACAAACAAGAATGAACCGAGCATTTATGCGAGCTCTATACGACCAATTAATAAAATTATAACCGTATAAAAATCCTCTATGCGAGTTCCATACGACCTATTTAATACAAATTATTTTCGGATGAAAAAACTTAATGTATTCATGCTCACCTCTTTGTTGATTTTGGCGTTGCCACTTTTCGCGCAAAATCAAAAAGCATTCACGGCCCATGACTTTCCCAATGCGGTTTCCCGGTTAGATGCCTGTGTCGAAAACAGCTTGAAGGAAAAAGGGATTATCCCATCTGAATCATGTTCCGACGAAACATTTATCCGCAGACTATCTCTTGATATTACCGGCAGAATGCCAACCGCAAATGATGCCCGAAAGTTCATTCAAACAAAAGATCCAGAGAAGAGAGGTAAACTGATTGACTCACTGCTCCAATCGGATGGCTTTGTAGAGTTCCAGGTATTGAAATGGGGTGATCTGTTGCGCTGCAAATCTGAATTTCCAAGCAATCTATGGCCCAATGCGGTGCAGGCATATACCAGATGGATGAAAGAGAGCATTCGGGACGACAAATCATATGACCAATTTGTCCGAGAATTACTGATCTCTTCGGGCAGTAACTTCCGTTCTGCAGGAGTCAATTTCTACAGGGCTTTTCAGGATCGCACCCCGAAAAATATTGCCGAGTCGTTTGCCCTCATCTTTCTGGGCATGCGGCCCGACACAAAATATGGTGACAATAAAACGCCCGGTGATCTGAGTCCATTCTTTTCACAATTGAAATACAAAAAGAGTGAAGAATGGAAAGAAGAATTGGTATACAACGACAGGGATGTTTTACCTCTGGTTAATTCGGTATCCATGCCGGGAGGGAGTAAGGTTGCACTAAAAAGTCAAACCGATTTTCGTATTGCACTTGTGGACTGGCTCACCGACAAGCAAAATCCTTATTTTGCCAAAGTGATGGCCAATCGTGTTTGGTTCTGGTTAATGGGCCGGGGTATTGTCAACGAGCCAGATGATTTCAAAGAAAGCAATCCGCCTTCAAATCCGGAATTGCTCTCATTTTTGGAACAAGAGTTTAAGGATCACAATTACGATGTCAGGTACCTGTTTCGGCTGATCCTCAATTCCAGGACCTACCAGCGATCCTCCATCGTGAACGAAAGCAACCACGCGGATGAGGGCCTTTTTTCGCATTACCGCATACATCGTTTAACTGCAGAACAATTGATTGACGCAATTTGCGATATTACCGACGTATATGAAATATATTCGAGCCGCGTTCCGGAGCCTTTCACGTTTTTACCAAAAGACACCAGAGCGGTCCAATTGGAAGATGGGACCATTTCAACTCCGGTCCTGGAGATGTTTGGTCGTCCTTCACGCGACATTTCTTACGAAAGCGATCGGAATAACAATTTGACGATGAAGCAGGTGCTCTTTTTACTCAACTCAGCTCAGATTACAGATAAGATAAATAAAAGCAAGAAATTGAAACTACTGACCGACCAGAGCGGATCAAGAGAAAAATTGATTTCTGAAGTCTATTTGCTTGTACTCAACCGATTCCCGCTACAATCGGAAACAGCTACCATACTGACTTATTTTTCAAATAACAAAAAGGATAAGTATCAGAACACCTCCGACCTGGTGTGGGCTTTGATTAATACAAAAGAATTCCTGTTTAATCATTGATCCTTTGAACAGGGCATGTTTGAACCGAGCATTCATGCGAGTTCCATATAACTGATTTAATAAAATTATTTATTTATGAATAAGCAATATTTCAATAATATCCATGTTCAGATAAAACGACTGGAATTCCTATACCGGTGTGCATTGGTATCGGCGGCATTTCTGTTGGGAAGCTCTTTTGGGGTAAATGCAGCCCAGCCGGTTGAAAAACCACATGCCAAATCCGTCATATTTATCTACCTCGATGGCGGACCTGCCCAGACAGACATGTTCGATCCCAAACCTAAGGCCGGCAAAGACTATACCGGTCCCTATGTAAAACCGATCGCAACGAATGTAGCGGGAATCGAAATAGGGGAGAAACTTCCCTTGCTTGCAAAAATTGCAGATAAGTACTCCATCATCAGAAGCATGACGCATGGAATCAACGGTCACGAAACGGCAAGTTACGTCATGGAGACCGGTTCATTGCCGGGAGGAAGGGTGGTTTATCCTTCGATGGGAGCCGTTATCGCCTTCAAAAAAGAGTCTACCTATACCGGAAGCATTCCATCTTACATCTCTCTGACTGTCGGTTCGTCCCGATTTAATGAGGCCGGTTTCCTGGGACCCCAATACAAATCGTTTGCTACCGGTGGCGCTCCCGAAGCAGCCCAATTCTCCGTTGAGGGAATTGTAAACAACGCTTATACCGATGAACAGCTCCATAACCGGCAGAAACTCCTCAATTCACTGGATCATTTTTCATCATTGATGCCGGGAAATGCCCAGTTGGATGAAATGGACAAATATCAGAAACAGGCATATTCGCTCATCCTTGGTGAAGACCGGAAAGTATTTAACCTCAATGAAGAGGGCGACTCTCTGCGTAACCATTATGGAAGAAACCGGCTGGGTCAGTCTTGTCTGATCGCCCGAAGGTTGGTTCAAAAAGGAGTCCTCTTTGTCATGGTTAGAAACACAGGATGGGATACGCACAAGGAACATTTTGAACGCATGAACGAAAAGCTGCCCGAGTTGGATCAGGCCCTTTCGGCTTTATTGACCGATCTTTCAGACAAAGGACTGCTCGATCAAACCATTGTGATTTGCGGGGGTGAATTCGGAAGGACGCCCAAAATATTATTCGAACCACCCTGGAATGGAGGAAGAAACCACTTTGGCGCCGCATTCAGCTATCTGGTTGCAGGAGGTGGATTCATAGGTGGTAAGGTTGTTGGGGCGACTGATGCCAAAGGGGAAAAGGTCATAGAACGGCCTGTTTATCCCTGGGACTTTGCCGAAAGCATCTATACCCTCATGGGGATCGATACCAAAAGCACTTTACCCCATCCAACCGAAGGAAATATCCCGATGCTCTATTTACCTCAGGATAAGGATAAAAGAGGCGGAATGCTGACTGAAATCATGAAACAGTAGTCAGCAAATGATTGCATGATCAAGACTTATCATTTTATGACTGTGTTAGCAAATCAAAATAATACCCAACCGTAAATTCCGAATCGAAATGAAGATAAAAGAAATATATATTTTCCTGTTTTTAAGCCTCATTGCCAATATAAGTACGAAAGCACAAGCCTATATCGGATATGTATATCCGGCAGGGGGACAGCAAGGTAAAAGTGTTGAAGTAGTAGTCGGGGGACAAAACCTCAGTGATGTCAAGGGCGTTTTCATAAATGGAAAGGAAATCACGGGAGCTATTATTGAAAAGATCCCGGTGAATTTGAAAGAAAAAAGTCTCAGAATCAAAGAACAGGATATTCCCCAAATTGAAGAGAAGGTAAAGCTGAAAATTAATATAGGGAAAAAGGCAGAACTCGGCTTGCATGACTTGCGGTTGGAAACAGAAAGCGGATTTACAAACCGTGTGTTTTTTGAAGTCAATGAATTGCCCGAAACCAATGAAGTTGAGCCCAATGACGTACCTTCCAATGCTTGCCAGTTGCCCAAGCTTCCCTGTGTTGTCAATGGGCAGATTCTTCCCGGTGAACGCGATTGCTTTCGGTTCTCTGCATCAAAAGGAGAGACGATTGTATGTTACACGAGGGCCCGGTTGTTGGTGCCATATCTGGCCGATGCCGTTCCGGGCTGGTTTCAGCCCATTCTGACCCTCCGAAATGCGGAAGGAAAGGAAGTGGCTTATAACGATGACTTTGGCGACAATCCCGATCCGGTGATCATCTATAAGGTTCCGCAAACCGGCAACTATACTGTCGAAATAAAAGATGCGGTTTACCGCGGCCGGGAGGACTTTGTATACCGCATCAGCATTGGCGAAATACCATTTGTCAAATCTATTTTCCCGTTGGGAGGTGCCACAGGTCAAAAGACCAAAGTTGCGCTGGAAGGAGTTAACCTCTCTAAAAACACCCTAAATGTAAAAGCTAAAAAGAACAGCGAAAGCAAGATTTATCTCACAGCTAAAGGTAAAGGGCTGCATTCCAATGTGATCAAATTCGGAACTTCAAGCGGTAAAGAACTTCTTACGAATAAGGATAACAGCATTTCCAATCCGATGTACCTGCCACTCGGAAGCACGGTAAACGGACGGATCGCAAGTCCTGGACAGGAAGACTGGTACGCGGTCGATGGAAAAGCAGGAACCAATATGGTCATTCAGATCATGGCGCATAGGTTAGGTTCATTGCTCGATGCGGATTTGACCCTCTATAATGAAAACAACAAAGTATTGGCCCAGGTCGATGATTTCCCCGATAAGAGTGAGGGCATGGAAACCTTTCATGCCGATCCACAATTGGTTTATAGAGTTGTAAAAAACGGAAAAATATTTATCCGTGTACGGGATGTATTGGGTAAAGGGGGTACGGCTTACGGCTACCGGCTTTTTACCGGGAGACCCACCCCCGATTTTGATCTACGAATCAATCCTTCCAATCTGACGATCAATCAGGATGGCACGACTTCGTTCACGGTGTTTGCCCTGCGCAAATACAATTTCATGGGCGAAATCAACTTGAAACTGAACGGCTTGCCTGCAGGATTCACCCACAGCAACAACATCATCCAGAAAGGACAAAACCAACTGCTGATGACGGTAACTGCACCCAAAGATGCAAAATTGGGAATTTTGAATTTGGAGATTACCGGAAGGTCGGAGGCTAACAATACCGTGGTCGAGCACAAGGCTGAACCTGTCGAAGAAAGGATGCAAGCGTTCTTTTACCAGCATTTATTGCCTACGGGTGATTTTATTACCTCTGTCGTTCCATCGCTTCCTGTAACCATCAGCCATGACATTCCTGTTGATTCGGTGGTAAAGATTTCCAAAGACTCCAGCTTCACCTTTAAGGTCAGGATAAAAAGGGCCGAAGGATTTAACTTTCCGGTGCAGCTTGTACTCGATAATCCCAAGGGGTTAGTGAAGATGAAACCCGTCGTTGTTCCTGCCACAGCGTCAGAAGCAACCGTGACTTTGGAAATGAATGCCAATGTATTCAACCAAAACCTTAATCTGGTAGTATCGGGAATCTGCCGTGTACCTAAAACCAGAACCACTAAAGCCAAAGTCTATAAAGCCCTTTCACCTGCCATCATGGTCGAAACCCCGAAACGGGTCGTAAGCCGACCACTGA
>JAUZOX010000340.1 GCA_030706265.1 Bacteroidota bacterium
ACAGTTTTGGAAAGTTACAGTGAAGAAGCCTTCAGCCTGTTAAACTCGGTCTTGCCTAAAGGCATTATAGGGATCGGTCGCAAAAGTTGGAAATGTGAATTTTTCTTTTATCGATTCAAAAACATTCATGCTTTATTGCGCCTCCCAACTTTAACGACTAATCCGACAAAAGCCGTTAAGGGTGAGCCCTTACATGCAGAAGGCTGCCCCGTATCTGGAGACAGCCTCAGCACTTTCTTTGTGGACAGTACGATATGGAAAAAAACTTATTTCCGGATGCTGTTGTTCAGCTGGTCAGAGATCTTTTTCGCCATAGCTTCATCTTTCAGGCCGTTGATGATTGCAACGCCACTGTTTATTTCGGCCATGATGATGGGGGCGGTATAGACTTGGTCATCAATGGCAAAGGCCACTATACCGCCTTTGTTTTTACGGGTCATCTCATCCCATTTTCTGGCCCCCTTCAGGTTAAAATGGATTTCTACGTTTTTGCCTCTGACCACGGTCTCTTCTATATCGGCATTCACAATCACGGGGACATGTCTTACTGCAAAAATGCCAAAGTAGTCGCCTCCTTTATCAACGGGGTAAACGGTCTTAACCAATTTCAGGTTTTCTTTTTCACACCTGATGGGGAATGTCACATTAGCGGACTTTTGCAAATAACCGATCATAGAAGACTGCAGATTGGTTTCCGGTTGAATTTTTTGGGCTTTCAAAATTTCGATGACAGATTTGGGAATATCTTTATTTTTAACCGTTTCGTAAATCCCAAAATTTGCTTTTTGCACCTGGGCTTTGACGCCAAAATGAAATGAACATAAAAATCCCAAAGCAAGCATTAATAACGTTGGTTTCATTTGTAAATAGTTTTTAGGTTTATGGTTGACAGGCCGGCATGGCATCGTAATATGCTTCTGATATAGTTCCCATGCCTGCGCATCATTACTGTTTTTTGGTTTTCTTGAATTTTTTCAAATATCCTGAAATCGAATTCACATAGGTTTCAAAGGCGTCGATTCCTTTTTCTGTGATTTTGCAAGTTGTCAGCGGATAATTTCCCTTAAAGGATTTCGTGATATCAATGTATTCTGCTTCTTTTAGTTTGTTAAGCTGGAAACTTAAATTACCCTTTGTGGTATTGATATTCTCCAGGAGAAAATTGAATTCCGCAGATTTGACACTAATCAGCATTGACATTATTGCAAGTCTAACCTGTGAATGCAACAATGGATCCAAATCGTTGAACATTCCTTTTTAGCTTTTTCGTTGTGAATACAAAATGTGTCCGGGAATGATAAAGGCAACCAGCCAGGCTATGGATTCCATCAGTAACTGTTCCGGCAAGGCAAGGTATGAGCTGATATATGCCAGCAAGGCAAAGATAATGCCCCCTGCTACGATCATTTTGTATTTCAGAAAACCGCCGGTCACCACAATTGCGAATGCAAAGAATACCATAAATACCGGATTTTGCAGTTCGAATACCAATTTATGCAGTACATTAAATTGGATCAGATTAACCAGCACCAATGAAAAGAACAAAGAGATCCAGACATATCTCAATAATCGACCGATATAGGTGGTTGTTTTACGGTTTTTCCGGTAAATATAAAAGACCGTTAAGATTACGCCCATGACAGGGAGGATGATGTTAATGTCACGCTTGATCAATGTCATCTGATACGTGTGAACGACCACATTCGACAGGTACTCAAGAAAAAAAGTGATGAAGTTGACCCAACCCCATATGATGAAGAATACTCCGTCATATTTTAGCCTCTTTCGGGAGACCTGTATCATCTCATGGATCACCTGAAGTGATTGGTCTTCATCAAAAGTGTCTGTATCCAAATGATTTGTTTCCATAATGTGAATTGTTTGGTTTATAAAACAAGTTTGTATTGCAAACATAAACAAGTTTGTGATACAAACCAAATATTTTTTAATTTATTTTCAAATTATTTTTCAAGGCAGGGTTAAAGTGCAGATATATAATATTGTAGAATAAATAAATTTTATGAAATGGCCGCTGCTTCCAATTGGATATTGCGATCTATATCGGGTGATCCCGCAAACCATTCTTAATGAAATGATAACTCCGGTGTTACACTGAAACAAACCCTCACAATAATTGTTATAAAAATGTAACTGCACTATAACTAAAACATTACAGGACATATCTCAGTTTGGAAAGGTTTCATGACGGTTTATGGCATAATGTTTAATTGGTCCATTTGGGTAATAAAAAAACGATCCAACATGAAAGCATACAAAACAGCAAACGTAATTCCATCCCTAATGCCGGATGAAAATGATCCTTATCCGGATTATCCCATTTATCCGCCTGAAGAAGACATATACAATAATTTTCGGGAAGCAAGTCAAAATCCCGAAGACTTTGTCAAAGAACATTTATCCAAACCCGATAAGTCGGATGAGAATGACTTTGGCGAAGATTTGATCATGGGGGATTTGGATGTGACGGGATCGGAACTGGATAAAGACGAAGGGGAGCGTGAGCGAGAAGATGAGGAGAACAATTACGAAGAAATCAATGAAGAGGAGCTGAAAGAACATGAAGAAGATTAAGCATGTAGGCAGGTTGCATATCGCCATTTACTTGTTTAAATTTGAATTATAATTCAATATGTAATGCGTTCTATTTTAACTCCGAAAACATAATTTTAAATGGAATATCCGGCTTAAAAAAAATCAGCTAAAGTGTGAAGGATGAGTGGATATACTATATTTAATATCAATGATATATTTTCAAAGCAATCTATGAATATAAACAGTAATAAACGATGTTAAGCGAGTTTCCTACGGCTTATTTAATACAAATTATATTAGTATGAAACGAGCATGATTGAAAATCACAAACACCGATGAACCGAGCATTTAAGCGAGCTCTATACGACCAATTAATAAAATTATAACCGTATAAAAATCTTCCATGCGAGTTCCATACGACCTATTTAATCAAACTATTTTCGTATGAAAAAAGTAGTAATGTATACGATGTCAAATTGTCCCTGGTGCATCAAGACAAAACAGTCCTTCACCGATTGGGAAATACCCTTTGATTGCATCGACTATGATCTCTCGGACGAACAGACACAGGAGCAGATCATCGAGGAGATGGATGAGTGCAATGCCAATGGATTTCCTTTCGTGAAGATTGGCAACGATGTGGTGAAGGGATATAATCCGAGCCGTTATGCAACCTTGCTTGGATTAAAATATTAAGACCGGGAAATGGTTTCTGAATAAACTTTATGCTATTCTCCATGAGAATCGCAAAAGATCACGCCTTAATCCGGTCAAATGATGATAGCCTCTGTTTTCAGAGTTTAAATGGCAGGGGACAAACCAATTCGAAATCAATGCGCAAACCGTATGTTAGGTCGGTTTGCTTGTGCTAATAACATTCACCAGAAGACGTTTAAATAAAAAAAGTCATGACGGGAACAATCCATACAACAAGTGCTTTGCCTGTTGCCATCAGGGTAGAAACCACTTCTATGTTCTAACAAAACCAATAAATAAAATGAGAAAGTTAACGATGTTCAATTTTGTTTCGCTCAATGGTTTCTTCAAGGGGCCCAAAGGTGATATCAGCTGGGCACACGGTGACAAGGAAACCGATGATTATGCCATTGAATCGGCACGTTCGGGTGGAATGCTGTTATTCGGCCGTGTGACCTATGAACTCATGGCTGGTTTCTGGCCGACACCTGCAGCATATCAGATTAATCAGGCACTTGCAGAAGAGATGAATAATGCTGACAAGATTGTTTTTTCAAGGACCCTGCATAAGGCCGACTGGATCAACACCCGGATTGTGAAGGGCAACATCATTGAAGAAATGAAAAAAATCAAGCAGACACCCGGAAAAGATATGACGTTATTGGGCAGCGGAACCATCATCAACCAGTTTGCAGAAGCAGGGTTGATCGACGAATACCAGATCCTGATTCATCCCGTCTTTCTTGCGGAGGGAACGCCGATATTTCATGGGATTACAAAGAGTCCGAATCTGAGGCTCGCTTCATCCCGGATCTTTAAAAGCGGAAAGGTGCTGCTTTGTTATGAGCCGGCGGCAAAGTGAATCT
>JAUZOX010000341.1 GCA_030706265.1 Bacteroidota bacterium
AAACCCCGGTACTGATGTTGGGAAACGCAATTGTCCTGACGCCGTTGTCAACTGCAAGCTGTAAAGATTTTTTATAACATCTGGCCAGCTTGATCTCTTCGCATTTATGTCCGTCAGTCCAGACCGGCCCCACAGTATGAATCACAAACTTAGCCTGCAACCGGCCGGCGGTAGTGATCACGGCATTACCTGTCTGGCAGTATCCCTGCCGGTCAACAATCCTACGACACTCTTCAACAATGGTTGGCCCCCCGGCACGATGAATAGCACCATCAACTCCGCCTCCACCTAATAACGATGAGTTCGCCGCATTCACAATTGCATCGACATTCATCCTGGTAATATCGCCCTGCAAGATTTCAATTTTTTCAAGTGCATCCATATCGTCGTCTACAATTATTGATCCTTAAGATTGAATGATAATCAAAGATAAGATTATTTCATTAAATATCCAATAAAAAATAGGGTAAACATGTACCAAATGACATCATGAAAAGGACACCTGCTATCAAAAAAACAAAAAGCCGTCCTGGTGTAGGACGGCCTTTTTTGAAATGATGAATGTATTAATTTTTCTTACTTTCTTTGGTGTCCTGTTCCAGATCAGATTCGTCAAACTCTTCGAAGAAAACACCCCAGTTTACCGTAACCATCTCATCCTTTTCAAAATAAAAATCGATCAGGGCCTCATCAAAGGAAAGACGTTTTTCTCCCCAGTCCTCGACATCTTCGTCGACCTCTTCAAAACCATGAGCCATCATCATATCAATGATTTCCTGTGATTTCATCTCGAATATTTTTTTACCGAAAAGAGTCGTGTTTTTATTGTCGGTTTCAACACATGAGAAGAGTTTCGGTTCATCACCGTCGAAGAAAAGCGTTACCCCCTTGTCATTATAGGTCCAGATGACCGTTTTCAACTCGTCATCGCCTTCATCCAACTCTTCGGTCTCGTCCGGTTTTCCGAATGAATCGGCTACTTCTTCAGTGGTTGCGCCAAAGTCAATGTCGTCAAGACCTTCAAGAAGTTTTATTTCCATGTTGCTCGTTTCCATATTTGGTATATGATTTATTATTTTTTAAAGGTATGATAAAAATTCACCTGATGCAAATTATTTAAAGGGGGAGTTCGGTTCTTTTGCCATATGGGAATATGCCAACCGATCCAATAAACGAGGTAGCCATTTGCCTAAAAACACGGTCAGCTTGCCTTCGACAAAGGTAAGCACCAGGCTGCGACGACGTTTTTCGATGCCATTGGCTATTTTGTTGGCCACTTTCTCTGCAGACATCATCTTGCTTTCGTCCCTGGGAGTCTCCCCTTGTTGCGAACCATTTGCTGTGAGCGCTACATTCCGGATATTTGAAGAGGTAAATCCAGGTGCGACGACCATGACATGCAATCCTTTATACAGATTCTCAACCCGGAGCGTATCCAGGAAACCACGGATCGCATATTTGGATGCAGAATAACCGGTTCGCCCCGGTAAACCAACATAACCTGCAATCGAAACCACCCCGACCACACTCCCTTTGCTCTCCAACAAATAGGGCAATGCATATTTTGTACAACAAACAGTTCCCCAAAAATTAACATCCATCAATCGTCTGATAACCTCCAATTCGCAATCTTCAAACAAGGCTCGCATAGATACCCCTGCATTATTGACCAGGATATCGATCCGCCCATATTTTTTGATGGTTTCGGTCGTCAGATTGCGACAATCGGTTTCAGAACTGACATCTGCTACCACAGGCCAGGCATCTGCACCCATTTCGAGTAAAGCATTGTGGATTTCTTCCAGTTTGGAAAAGCTGCGGGCTGCAATAACAACCTTTGCACCTCTTCTGGCAAATTCAAATGCCAATGCCTTGCCAATGCCTGAAGATGCACCTGTAATAATAGCTACTTTATTTTTCATGCTTAAAAAATGCGTAAATAATTTTATTAAATAGGTCGTATGAAACTCGCATGAAAGATTATCATGGTTATTTGAGTTTTCAACCATGCTCGTTTCATCTATTCTCTTATATATTTTCAGCCGGCAAACTTAACCAAATTTTTTAAGAAGGCTTCTATTTAGTTTTTCACAGGTCCATCTAAACTTAATTGATAACTTTAAAGAAATAAATTTAGTTATTTCCCTTACATTTGTTACCCCCATTAAAAATGTGTTATTATGAGTTTCGAATTAAACGGAAGACTTTACGAAAAGTATGATACTGTTTCGGTTAGTGATAAATTTCGCAAACGCGAATTTGTAGTCGAGAAGACCGAATCTACCAATGCAGGCGAGTTCACTGAACTTATCAAATTTCAACTTACCCAGGATCGTTGTGATTCACTTGATCGTTTTAATTTGAATGAAGAAGTGAAAGTTAGTTTTAACATCCGTGGCCGTAAGTGGGAAAAGGACGGCAGAGTGAGTTATTTTACAAACCTGGAAGCATGGAGAATTGAGAAAGTAGCACCCGAAAATGCCGCTTCTCCCGCTCAGATTCCAGGAGTGGATTTCCCTGATTTCGAAGCAGGCTCCGACTCCGATCTCCCATTCTAGTCTCATCAATTTAATGAAGTGTAAGGAGGATAACCCATGTTTTATTTCATAAAAAATATGGTTTGTAACCGATGCATCATGGTTGTACAAAATCTATTTGAGAGCATAGGTTATCCTCCTGTCCATATTGAACTTGGACAAGTCGAAACCGAAAAGCCTGTAACTGAAAAGGACCTTGTAAAAATCCAAAAATCACTTATAGGCTACGGATTTGAAATGATTGATGACAAAACAAGCGTCCTGATCGAAAAAATTAAAACACTCATCATCGAAATGGTTCATTATAAAAATGAGCCCATTCATGAAAACTACTCCACCTACATTGAATCAAAGCTCCATAAAGACTATAATTACCTGAGTAATCTCTTCTCCGATGTCACAGGGATTACGATAGAACGATATATCATAAATCAAAAGATAGAACGTGTTAAGGAGCTTTTGGTATACGATGAGTTGACCCTTAGTGAAATAGCATATGAATTAGGTTATAGCAGCGTAGCTTACCTCTCCGGACAATTTAAAAAAGTTACCGGCTTTACCCCCAGTCATTTCAAACAAATCAAAGAAAATAAACGCAAACCATTAGACCAGGTTTAAAAAAACGATAACGAATCAACCTGTGAAATGTATAAACTTTTCCATAAATCATATAATGGTTCTGGGTTTGCGTCTCATTAATTTTGTTGAAAAATTAATGATATGGATAATTCCATCAAGAAAAGTTTTCCGGTAACCGGTTTGAGCTGTGCTTCGTGTGCCCTCAGCGTGGAAAGCATGCTCAAAAGTCAAAAAGGAGTACTCGATGCCGCCGTTAACTTTGCGGCATCTACTGTACTTGTAGAATACCATCCGTCTGCCGGCATTCTTCACGAACTAAAAAAATCCGTTCAAGCCATTGGCTACGATATAATTATTGACTCAATACCCAATGATCAACTCCAAGAACAGCTTCGGAGTGAATCTGTTATTTTGAAAAAAAAGACGATTGGGGCCTCTTTATTGACCATCCCTGTCGTTGTGATCTCAATGTTCATGATGAACATACCCTATGCTGATTGGGCCATGCTCATCTTGTCAACCCCGGTTGTATTCTGGTTTGGAAGGAGTTTCTTTATCAATGCTGTACGGCAGCTTAAACATGGAACGGCCAATATGGACAGTTTGGTTGCACTCAGTACGGGGATAGCTTATTCATTTAGCCTCTTGAATACCCTGTTTCCAAATTTGCCGGGCCATGAATCAAATCATCCACATGTATATTATGAAGCCGCTGCCGTTATTATCGTATTTATCCTGTTGGGCAGGCTATTAGAAGAAAAAGCAAAATCCAACACCTCCTCGGCCATTAAAAAGCTGATGGGATTACAACCCGATAAGACGACCCTGGTGAATGAGAACGGAACCGAGAGCGGGATAGCGGTTGCGGATATTCAAAAGGGGAACTCCTTGCGGGTAAAACCCGGTGAGCGGATTCCCACCGATGGAGAAATTATCAATGGCATTTCTTTTGTAGACGAAAGCTCGATAACCGGTGAACCCATCCCCGTTG
>JAUZOX010000342.1 GCA_030706265.1 Bacteroidota bacterium
AAAAAGGATAATACCGCCAGAAACCTTTAAGGCATATTAACTTAGTTCCGGATGTCCCGGCCCCAAAGCAGTTTTTTCCGGATAGTGGAGAAGAAGTTATCATCATTTTCATGTAAAAGGTTGATATTGAAACTTTCTTTTTGCACCACCAATTCATCGGATGAATCAAATAGTAGGGTTCTGCTGTCGAGTCCCACAAAATATTGCTTGTCCCGCCCCTCTACGCGTATGCGGATAATGCTTGTATCGGGGATAACGATGGGCCGGACCGTCAAATTGTGTGAAGCAATGGGCGATATCACAAAACTTTGCAGATCGGGCCCTACAATCGGTCCGTTACAGGATAAGGAGTATGCGGTTGATCCGGTGGGGGTGGATATCAACAAACCATCAGCCCAGTATGCGTTTAAAAACAAATCGTTCACCCAAACATGAATGGTAATCATGGATGAGTTGGTCTTTTTATGAATGGATAGTTCGTTTAAGGCAAAGTTTAACTCTCCAAAGCTTTCTTCCGCATGATCTAACCGCAAAAGAGTCCGGCTATCGATTTTGTAGTTGCCGTTTACCAATGATTCTACGACGTGCCCGATATTTTCTTTCGGAATACTGGCCAGGAATCCCATTCTGCCAAGATTGATGCCGATGATCGGGATCCCCAGGTTGCGTACAAAAGTAATCGTGTCGAGTAATGTCCCGTCACCACCAAGCGAAAAGAGGTATTCGACTTTTCCCAGCAGATCGGTGTGGCTTGAAAAATATTGGATCTCTGTTGCAGGATCAATTTTTCCTTTCAGTAATTTCTTTAACGAAAGATGGACCATGATTTCACCTTCGTGTTGATGAATCAGGTCGATCAATTGTTTGAGATAAGGGAGATGTTCTTCACTAAGTGCTTTGCCATATATTGCTATCCTTAATCTCTTCATGCTTTCAAACTTTATAATGATGTATCAAAATGAATGAAAATCCCACTTTGACCGTAATGGTTAAACGAATATTCAACACGAAGCACCCTGTCGTAATAGGTCACCAGATCCAAGCCGACTCCGTATCCGCGCAGCAATTGGTTGTTGAGGGGCTTAGTGGCATTTACCGGTGGCAAGGTGGCTGCTTCTTGACGTGCCTGCGAGAAAACCTCTCCCAGATCTGCAAAGATATTGAAATAGGCCGCATAATGGATTTTATCAAACTTTTCCGAGCCGGTCAGCTTCACATAACCGGTATGCGGTTTCACTAAATTGTATTTCAGATTGGTCCTGCCCAGTAAATAAGTTCCCCCATCGACTACGTAATATTCATATCCTCTCACATAATCTTTGTGAAACCCAAATCCCTGGTTTAAAAAATAGGGCGCGTTCTGGTTTTGCGAAAGCTTGAAAGTGATACCGGCTGCCCATGACCAGCGCTGGTCTATGCGGTCATAGGTGTTGACGGTAGAATAGAGAAATTTGTTGCTGTATTCCTGCCCATTGTTGTAACTGCCAAACTGCGAAGTCAAATTGAGGTCCGTATAATATCCCTGAATCGGATAGGGCTTATTGTCACGGTGATCATTCCGGTAATAGAGCGTGCCGAATAACAGGTTCAGATGGTTTGCATTCGTTGGGGCATAGGCATTGTTTAATTCGGTAAGCTTCGAATCGTAGTCAAAACGGTTGTAACCGATGATTGAAGAAAAATATTCAAAAATGGAAGGACGGTAATTAAGCCCTATTGAAGCAAGCGTATTTCGCAATAAATAATTCTCGCCCCGGTAAAAGAGTTGTTTGTTGTTTTGGGTTAAATAGGAAACTTCATGATTTTGCGTGACAGAAGAGACAATGCTTAATCCCAAAGTCTGACGCGGGTTGATATAGGGGAAATCATAAGTGAGACGGTATTTTTCGTCGTAACCAAAACGAATTAAAAGATTTAAGACCTCCATTCTTCCTCTCAGGTTGCTCCATTTTAAATATCCGCCATAGTTGATCCGTCTCCAGTCTTTGTGCTCCAGCCAGGTATTAAAATTACGGTCCGAAATTTCAAAGATGGGAATAGGGAACAGGTACCATCGTTCGACCATCCTGAAGTTTAAATTAGTGGTCCCGTTTATGCCGTGTGTCGTGTCTATGTTTACAAAATTAAACAAGGAGGTATTCAGGAGATTGAGCCGGCTCTGTTCCAGTTTGTTTTTAAAGAGGGCATCCGAGAGGGTGTCGCCTTCTTTAACGACAATTTCCCTGAAAATGATTTTTGATTTTGTGATTTGGTTGCCTTCAAGACTTATTCGTCCAACGACCATCTGATGACTGGAAGCACTGTCGGATAGACAGGGTTGCATCCCCTGTGATAACATTATCAAAGGGAGGAGGCAGAAAAAACTAAATAGCAATGTTTTCACAAATGAAACTTAATCAGGTATGTCTTTAGATTTAAATAGCCGGGTTGCTTATTCCAAAAAGCGTATCTTGCAGTTGATTTTCAAACCTTAAATATTCAGCCAATTCATCAACGAATCATATCGATCGCGTAAATCGTCATAATATCCCTCTTCTGCAAACGATGCCTTTATGATGTATTCATAACGCGTGAATGTCTGAATTATTGGCTGGATATCCATTCTGTTAATTTTAAGCGTTAGCTCAATCATCGTTGTATCCGGAATAGAAGTAATGTATAAGCTTAAGATTTTAGCATCATTCGACTCAACGATCTGTGCTATTTCACTTAATGAGTAATCATTTTGATTCAATTCCAGTACGATGATTCCTCCCGGATTTTCCACCGCCGTCATTTCAGAAATGGAGTTGACCAGATCGTTTATCGTGATGACACCGAGGTATTGGTTGTTTTCGTTTAGAACAGGTAATAGTGACAGGTGTTCTGATGAAAAAATCTTGATTACGTCGTAAATGTGTTGATTTGAGAAGACATACTGTTTTGACAACGAAAGTACGTGATTGCCGACAGGCTCTTCAAAATCGCTCATAGTATAAATATCTTCCTCCGATATCAGACCCAAAAAATCGATATTATCTACAATAGGCAAATGATACACCCTGTATTCCTCCATCCAGCTTATAGCCTGAAGTGCGGTGTCAGAAGTGCGCAATGGAGCTATTTCATTGCTTATTAGATTTTTTGCGATCATAATATAAGAATTATTCTACTAAATGAACAATTATTGTGCCGGATGGTTTTTTACAACCAAACATCACCCTCCCTGCATACAAATATACGCGATTCATTTTGTTTTTTTCGATTGCCTATGACTTTTGCCATATTCAAAGTAATTTTGCAAAAAATAATATATATCAACAATGACAAAACTTAGTGTAAATATCAACAAGATAGCGACACTCCGTAATTCCAGGGGAGGCGACATTCCAAACGTGGTTAAGATGGCAATAGACTGTGAGCGGTTTGGGGCAGAGGGAATCACGGTACATCCCCGTCCCGATCAAAGGCACATCCGTTACAGCGATGTCTTTGATCTCAAACCTATTCTCACTACCGAATTTAATATTGAAGGAAATCCCATACCTCAATTCATCGATCTGGTGGTAAAGGCCAAACCGACTCAGGTGACCCTGGTTCCTGATGCACACGATGCCCTCACCTCGAATGCAGGATGGAATACCATAAAGTTTGAAGGATTTTTAAAGGAGGTGATCGATGAGTTCAGGAAAAATGGTATCCGAACCTCCATCTTTGTCGATCCCGATCCAGCGATGGTTCTCCATGCCGTCAAGACAGGCGCCGACCGGGTCGAACTCTATACCGAAGGTTATGCACGCCATTTTGCAGAGGATCCCGCAAAGGCCATTGCCCCTTATGTCGAAGCTGCCAAGGCTGCTGTTGAGGTGGGACTGGGTGTCAATGC
The DNA here is from genome assembly GCA_030706265.1 of Bacteroidota bacterium. Lineage (GTDB taxonomy): Bacteria > Bacteroidota > Bacteroidia > Bacteroidales > Cfx3-03 > Cfx3-03. Next base: position 3,866 of record JAUZOX010000342.1, read on the forward strand.
GGGCCATGACTTGAATCTGGACAACCTTCGTTATTTCAACGACCGGATTCCAGGTCTCCTGGAGGTCTCTATCGGCCACGCCCTCATCACCGACGCGCTTTATTACGGAATGGCCGCAACCATCCGGATGTATCTGAATCAAATCCGATAAAGGTTGCACGATCGATGAAATTGTTCTATCGCCGGTTTGGAGAGGGAAGACCTTTGATTATCCTGCATGGGCTCTTTGGCCTG
>JAUZOX010000343.1 GCA_030706265.1 Bacteroidota bacterium
TATCGAATTGAAGGGACTCTTAAGGTCATGGGCAATGATCGTGAAGAACTTATCCTTTTCCGAATTTACTTTTTGCAGTTCCACGGTCTTTTGTTTGATCTCCTGTTCTGCTTTCTTGCGTTCGGAAATGTCCCTGCTGATGCCGTGATACCCCACAATGTTCCCATCTTGGTCATATTCGGTTGCAGAAATGACTTCAGTCCAGATATAAGAGCCATCCTTACAGCGTTGCTGCGCTTCAAATATAAACTGGTCGACATTCTCCCCCTTTTGCCGTGCCATCTGTCGTTGTTTCATCTTTTCGGTAATGACGGCTTTTCCCTCATCGGTAAAAAGCTCAAAAACATGATGGCCTATCATCTCTTCGGCTTTATATCCCCGCAGTTTTTCATCGGCAGGACTGACATAAGTGAAACAGTTATTCCGGTCCTGTTTCCAAACCACATCCGAGACGCCCTCGGTCAATAAACGATAGTGAGACTCGCTTTCGCGAAGGGCAGCTTCCATCTCTTTCCGAATACTGATATCGCGAACGACGCTGATGACATGAGGAACTCCTTTTAGGGTCAGCAAGTTTGCAGACACTAATCCCGTATGAAGTTTGCCTTCCTTGTTAAGAAATTGGATTTCATAATTTTCACAAGAGCCATTCTCTTTAACTCTTCTGAATATTTCCTCTCTTTCTGCCGGGTCATTCCATATATTCACTTCTGCAGATATTTTGCCCAGAATTTCTTCTTTGTTATATCCGTATATTTTTAAATAACTTGCATTGCAATCCACATACGAGCCATCTTCTAATCGGTTTATGGCAACCGCATCGGGAGTGGTATTGAAAATCTTTTCGAAGTGAGTCTTGGCTTCATGGGTTTCCGAATTCAAACGTTGGTTCAACATCATGATAAAGCCAAAGGTCCAAAGCAAGCCCACACTGAAGGCATCGAAATACTGAATGGCATTGTTATACGATGGAACCAACATTTCCAGACTGGTAGCTCCCAAAATGTTCACGACGGCAATGCCAGTGAAGACAGTTCCATGAATCATAAATACCACCGCATTAAAGTTTGCGGTCATGGCCACCACGGATGTCTTGTTTTTAAGGAGACTAACTGCCGTCATAAAAGCAATTGCAGCCAGGAAGACATCAAAAATTAATGCCCGGGCAATGATGCTATTTTCAACAAACAAGAAGAAAAAATGGAGTACAACAAAGCTGCCTGTAAACAGAAACAGAAATTTTATATTAATCCGTTTTTCAAAAAAGGTGAGTACCCCGACATATATAAAGACCGTGGAGGTTACCAGAATGATATCCTGAAATGCCAAAACAACAAGGCGAAGGGAGGGAACGTTTCGGAGAAGGATGAGCATAATGCCTACAGATTCTGTGGCACTCCACAACAGCCACCACCCGGGTCCGGGTATACTTTTATTGATTCTGTAATTATAAAAGAAGACTAAAACCTGCATTAAATGGGTAATGCCTATAATAAAAATCAATGTGCGTATATCTATTTCCATATAGTCGGTTTTTCATTTTTAACAAACATAATGAAAAATCAACTATTTTGCTATAAAATAATCATCGGACTTAACGAATTATTTTTATCGGTTAGAAAATAAATACGCTAATAAGAGGTTGCTGAATATACTCGTTTAAACGTTATCTCATTGAATTACATTGGCTATGCTCTGTCAAATCGCTCTCATTTTTCACTTCTTTTCAGGTAAGGCTGGAGAGAAACAATGAAAAAACATCCGGATTAAAAACATAACTTTGAAGCGGTATCACATAATGAACATTTTCAGCGCATGCAAAACGGTAGTCTTGTTTACATCGTTCAGCCGCTTTGGTTTAGGGCCGATACTAAAATTGCCAATTCCTTCAAGGGTACCAATATATCTTAATAATATAAATTTAATATATTTGTAAATTATAAATTCTTAAATATGAATAATAAACTTATAAAGTACATTTTTAGCGCTTTTGTCTTCATCGTTGCCATGAATAGTGCGGGTGCACAAACAAAGTTTAATCAGCAGGTTGATGCAAAGATCGCATCAATCATGAAAAAGCTCACCCTTGAAGAAAAGATATCCCTGTTGCATGCCAATGGTGTTTTCTCGGCCGGAGGAATCCAACGTCTTGGCATACCGGAAATGATGACCGATGATGGTCCATTGGGCGTAAGAGAAGATGTCAAACAAGGATGGGGTTCGGCTAATCTGACTACCGACTCGGCCACCTTTTTCCCTAACGGCTCGGCCCTGGCAGCAACCTGGAATCCAGAACTGGCATACCGTTACGGACACGACATGGGCCAGGAGGCAAGGGCACGCCACAAGACCATCATGCTGGCCCCGGCCATGAATATCGCCCGCACACCGCTCTGCGGCCGCACCTATGAATATCTTTCGGAAGATCCGTTTCTGAATGCCCGTCTGGCCGTACAGTCGGTGAAGGGAATCCAGAGCCAGAATGTAGCTGCATGTGTCAAGCATTTTGCAGCCAATAACCAGGAAACAGAACGTGGACGCATCAATGTGGATGTAGACGAAAGGGCGTTACGCGAAATATACTTGCCGTCATTCCAGGCTTCGGTCACCGAAGGAAATGCCTGGACCATTATGTCTGCTTACAACAAGATAAGAGGGACTTATTGCTCCGAAAACGATTATCTCTTGAACCAAATCTTAAAGAAAGAATGGAAATTCAAGGGTATCGTGATCAGCGACTGGGGCGGAACGCACAGCACCATTGACGCTGCCAACAACGGCCTCGATCTCGAAATGGGAACAAATCCCCCTTACGATAAAAATTATTTTGCCAATCCGTTACTCGAAGCCGTCAAGGCCGGTAAGGTCAGCATGAATGTGATCGATGAGAAAGTACGACGCATTTTATATGTCACATTCCAGACTTCATTAAGCGGAAACAAAAACCCGGGCAGCATCAACACGCCGGAACACTCCAGAACAGCCTACGATATCGCAGCAGAATCGATCGTATTGCTAAAAAATGAAAAGCATTTGTTGCCGCTGAATGCGAACATAAAGAGCATTGCAGTCATTGGAGACAATGCAACGCATACTTTCCACCTGGGTGGTTTCGGAGCAGGGGTTAAAGCGCGTTATGAGGTAACTGCACTGGCCGGTTTAAAAAACAGGCTGGGCCAACATGTCAACATCACGTTTGCACAAGGTTATTCGGGCGTTTACAAGACAGGCAATAAGGTCAACAACCAAATCAAAAAGCCCGATACGGCCATGATCCGTCAAGCCGTGGATGCCGCGAAAAGTTCTGAGATCGCCTTACTGTTTATCGGAGGAAACCGCGATTACGAAAGCGAAGGAAACGACCGGAAGGACCTCTCCCTCCCCTTCAACGAACAAACACTCGTGGATGCCGTTACGGCTGCCAACCCCAATACAATCGTGGTTGTAGTGGGGGGCGCCCCTTACGACATCAGCCGGATCAAAAAGAACAACCATACGATCGTGTGGTCATGGTACAATGGCTCCGAAAACGGCAATGCCCTGGCCGATGTGTTAATCGGAAAGGTAAATCCGTCAGGTAAACTGCCTTTTACTTTCCCGGCTTCACTCAACGACTCTCCGGCACATGCCCTGAAAGCATACCCCGGTGAAAACCTGAATGAGAAATATGCCGAAGGGATCCTGGTTGGCTATCGTTGGTTCGACACCAGGAAGATAGAACCTCTTTACTGCTTCGGATATGGCCTTTCGTATTCCGGTTTCAAATATTCAGGATTACAAACCGATAAAAAAAGCTATAAACCATCCGAAAGCATCACCGCTACCGTCAAGGTACAGAACACCGGCAAATATGCCGGTAAGGAAACGGTTCAGCTGTATGTCGGCAAACAAGGTTCGGCAGTCGAGCGTGCTGAAAAGGAGCTGAAGGCATTCAAAAAAGTCGACATAGCCGCCGGTGCAACCTCAACCGTCAAGCTCACCATTCCGGTAAAGGATCTGGCCTATTATGACGTCACGACCAAATCATGGGCTGTTGAACTCGGACAATATAAATTGTTTGCCGGAACATCATCCAAAGACCTCACGCA
>JAUZOX010000344.1 GCA_030706265.1 Bacteroidota bacterium
GCGAGACAGGGACCAATTATATACCCTTTATATACACTTCATATACCAATATCCTAACCCTTTTCCTAGACAATTTCCAATGAGGCTCAAAAAAGGGTCTTTTCTTTTTGGGTTGCACTTCGTTTTTAAAGAAAGGGACTTTAAGATATGCGAGTCAGGGAGAATGCAAGCCATAGAGGGTAAGTCTGGACAAGCCAACACCACATGTGGTTTTGACCGGATCAAAACAAGGCTCAAAGATGCCAGCGAATCCCGGATTGCCTGCATCTTCCAGGTGCTTAACATGGCCAATTTGGCCGGGGTGGCTCCGCTATGCCGCTTATCAAATAGGTTAAAAATGTTTTTAAGCAAATGCACCGTGAAAATCCTCAACGGCATTCATTGAAGATATTCAGGACAAAGTAGGGGGGGACGGTGCTTCAATCCAAGTCTGAAAAGGATAGCTTTAAAAATCTCTGCTGAGTTTTTCAGCAGACACTATTTAATCAAATTATTTTCAGATTAAAATATGTTGTTTCGGGGTATTTGTTTTTTGTACTTTTCTTAGAAAAGTCAATGCAATCATATATCTTTGAAGAACTGTATGCAACAAAATATTTTTCTCATTTTCTAAAAAGCAAATTCCCGTTCCCGGCATATGAAAAGAACATGTTTGAAATACACTGCCTCCCATAAAATTATCCATGCGAGTTACATGCGACCTATATAATGCAAAATATATACATATGAAACGAGCATGTTTAGAAATCACAAACAACGATGAAAATTATCAATGCGAGTTCCATCCGACCATTTTAATACAAATTATTATTTACGGATGAATTAATTATTTAATATACATTCTGAAGGAAAACACTTAAATTCATTCACATATGGAAGATATAATTCGTTATTTACATGATCGATTTGCGTTGAATGCTTCTATATTTGATGAAACTTTTCTGGAAAGGACTATTACAAACAGGATGAATTTTTCATCCTGTAAATCCACCGGAGATTACCTGATCCAATTAAACAAAGTGCCGTCGGAGGCAGTGTCGTTGATAGACTCCCTTACCAATTCATACAGTGAATTTTTTCGCAATCCGCTTACTTTTTCGCTGATCAAACAGGTTATTTTTCCCAGGATATTTGAAAAGAAAGACACGCTCTATAACCATGACATCAGGATTTGGTCGGCTGGGTGTGCTGCAGGGCAGGAGGCATACTCATTGGCCATGCTGGCACTTGACTACATACAGGAACATCAGTTGACAACCTCTTTCAGGATTTTCGCAACCGACATCTCTGCCAGGCAGATTGAAAGCGCGCGAAACGGTGTATACGATTTAAAGGCTGTTTATAATACAAATCAAGGTCTATTGAACTCCTACTTTACGGTTAAGGGACAATCATATGCGATCAGTGAAAGGCTGAAAAAATATGTTGACTTTTCATGCTATGATCTGCTGGATAAGAATACGATTGCCCCTCCATCCAGTATTTTTGGCGGATTTGATATCATCATGTGCTGTAATGTCCTTTTTTATTATAAACCGGATATTCAGAAAGATATCTTAAATAAGCTTTCTCTTTCATTGAATATGGATGGCTTTTTGCTTACGGGTGAGGCAGAAATAGCCATTGTGCGCAATGAACAGAACCTCAGACAGTTTGTGCTGCCTTCTACAGTTTTTATGAAACGAGCATGATTGAAGAACACAAACAAGAATGAAAATCTAATATGCGAGTTCCATACGACCTATTTAATCAAATTATTTTCGTATGAAAACTTCAAGTAGGGATGAGGGGGAAGCATTTAATTAAAATGTATTGTATAAGGAATTATTGAACTGAAAACGAATCGAACATGGGTTTAAGAAACATGACTATAGGAGCCAGGTTGTTTATTGGATTTGCTATCATTTTTGCGCTGGTGGTCCTATTGGGTGGAATGGCATATCAACTATCCAACCGTTTATGGAAAAATACGGAGGATATGCACAATTTTTCTCTTCAGGCGTCAAAGGCCACAAGGGACATAAAAGCTGACATCATCACCATGCAATGGCTGATGAAAGATATTGTGCTTGATGATAAATTGAGCCGGGATGAGATACTTACAATTAAAAACAAGATTGACACTTATGAAAAAAAAGTGTACGGATCGTTTGATGTTGTTAAGGAAAGCTACCTGGGCAATAAATCGGATATTGATACGACATATAACCTGTTCAGCAATTGGAAACCACTTCGTGATATCGTGATTGATTTGAAACAAAGAGGCGATCGGAAAGAGGAATACCTGCGATTCAGGAATGTGAATATTCCTTATGTATCCGGATTGTTAGACCATATCCAGTTCATGGTAGACGCTGCCGGAGTCAGGGCCGATAATTTTTACCAGCAAGCACAAAAGAATAAAGACCTATTATTTACAAGGCTTTGGATTGTAACCGGCTTCATATTTCTCCTGGCTTTTCTCATCGGGTATTTGCTTTTCCGGGGGATACGCAATCCACTCATTGCGCTTACAGTGGTTGCAGATCAATACCGGCAGAAAAATTACAGTGTCAGGAGTGATTATATTTCGGACAATGAGATTGGTAATTTGGCATCGACGTTCAACGGCATGGCTGCAAGAGTTGAGCAGGAGATTTCGGTCAAAGAAAATGCCTCATGGATCATCGATTTAATCCTCAAAGAAAACGATCTAAGCTCATTCAGCAAGGTATTGTTAAACATCCTGGTGACAAAGACCGGTTCTCAAGTCGCCGCTATTTACTTCTTAAACGAGGAAGAAACGCAGTATGAACATTATGATTCGATCGGTCTTGACAAAGAGAAACGCATTTCTTTCTCGGCAATCACAAAGGAAGGCGAATTCGGTGCCGCATTAACCGAGAAGAGAATAGTCAGGATTAAACAGATTTCTGCTGACACCATATTCTCGTTACCATGTGTAACCGGAATAGTTCACCCCAGGGAAATCATCACCATTCCCATTTTGGATGGAAATAAAGTGATTTCCATAATATCACTTGCTGCCATAAATGACTACAGCCCGGAGGTCATTCAATTGATCAATGAAATCTGGCTGCCACTTACCGCTAATATCATCGGTGTCCTTGCCTTCCGCAAGGTCATCGGCATATCCGAAAAACTGGATATTCAAAATAAGGAGTTGGAGGAAAAATCAGCAGAATTACTGCAGCAGACGTCCGAATTAAAAGAGTACAATATCGAGCTCGAACTTCAAAAACGACAACTGGACGAAGCCAACCATTTGAAAAGTTCATTCTTATCCAACATGAGTCATGAACTCAGAACACCGCTGAATTCTGTCATTGCCCTATCGGGAGTTTTAAACCGGCAGTTGAAAGGAATAATTCCGGAAAATGAATACAAATATCTGAGTATCATCGAGAAAAATGGAAAACAGCTGTTGTTGCTTATCAATGATATTCTCGATCTTTCCAGAATTGAAGCCGGTAAAGAAGAAATATCCTATTCGCGCTTTTCGATATATGATTTGGTGCAGGATTTAATGGGGTCATTGCAGCCAATCGGCATTGAAAAAGGGATTTCTATTATCAATCATATCAATCCAAAGCTTCCACTTATTGTCAGCGATCATTCAAAATGCTTGCATATCCTTCAGAATATTATTGGCAATGCCATCAAGTTTACAAATGAGGGCACAGTTGAAATATCGGCCGATGTTGATAACAAGTTCATTCATATTTCGGTCAAGGATACCGGGATAGGGATTTCAGTTGAAAATACGCCCTATATATTCGATGAGTTTAGGCAGGCAGACGACAAGGCATCAAGAATTTATGGTGGAACCGGTCTTGGCTTGGCAATAGCAAGCAAATATTGCAATATGCTGCAGGGAAAGGTCGAGGTTGAAAGTCAACTGCATAAAGGTTCCGTATTTACGGTTACCTTGCCCATTATGCCAGATCATCTGCAAATCGATGAAAATGAACGTAACATAAAGCCTTTTACAGACAAAACGATCACCCCGCCCGCTGTCAGCCTCAAACCTGTTAAGGGGAAGAATATATTGCTGGTTGAAGATAATGAGGCGGCCATCATTCA
>JAUZOX010000345.1 GCA_030706265.1 Bacteroidota bacterium
ACCCAACCCAGGTCATCGGTTATTTGTCAGAGCCCCTTTTAATGCCCAATGATGCTGAGCGCGAAGGCTACGTCCCAAATGTCGTATACTCATGCGGCGCAATCATCCACAACAATGAGTTAATAATACCTTACGCAATGGCAGATTACAGTTCCGGTTTTGCTTCTGTCGATGTGAATGAATTGTTCGAGAAAATGCTGCCGGCGAAGATGAAAGAGGCCCCTAAGGCCGCCACTATCAAACCGGGCTATCGAATCCTGTTTGTCAGGGATGAAAGGAACGATCAAACCAATCTTGCTCAGCTTTTAATTCAGGAAGGATATTATGTTGAAGTAGCCTCCGACGGTGTTATGGCACTCATGGAGATAAATAAAAAAACATTCGACCTGATCGTATCGGATATGGAAATGCCTAATCTAACCCAGTTCCAGTTACTTGAATTTCTCAGTGAACGGAAATTGAAAACTCCCGTCGTGTTCCTTTCCAACAGCATCAGCAAGATTCCCGAGATAAACGGACTGAAAACCGGCGCTGTAGAATATATCAAAAAGCCTGTCGATTTCGATAATTTCCTTCTGCGCTTAAAGTTCCTGCTCCAAAACAAGTAAGGGCTTTGTGAACAAGTGAAAAGTTATTCATATATTTTGGGTTGTGCGGCACCACTTAATATCATGAGTCCATTCATGGCCAAAGCCCGCATTTCATCTTCGCCGGGGTAAACATATACGGGCGCCATCCGATGAACACGTTGTATGATCAGGTTTACAAACGTTTTGGAATTTGCAATTCCCCCCGTAATCAGGATGCCGTCCACTTTCCCGTTAAGCACCGGCCACATGCTCCCGATTTGTTTGGATACATGGTAGGCCATCGCCTCAAAGATGAGCCTGAAATGTTCATCGCCTGCCGCCGCCTTTTGCTCAACCTCATATGCGCTGTTTGTTCCCAGGTGGGCCATCAGCCCTCCCCCGCCTGTTATCATTTTCAGGACTTCCTTTTGCGTATACTTTCCGCTAAAACAGAGCCTGGTAAGTTCAGCTACCGGCAATGAACCGCTCCTCTCGGGAGAAAACGGACCATCGCCATCAAGGGCGTTGTTCACGTCAATGACCCTTCCTTTCTGATGAGCTCCAACCGAAATGCCACCGCCTAGGTGTACTACGATTAAATTCAGGTCTTCATATTTGCGCATGATGCTCTTGGCATGCTCCCTTGCAATTGCCTTTTGATTCAAGGCATGAAAAATAGAGACCTTTTTCAAAAGAGGATGTCCGGTCACACGGGCATAATCGCACAACTCATCTACAACGACAGGATCGGCGATAAACGCCCTGGCATTGGGCAACGAACGGGCTATGTCATATGCAATCAACCCACCCAGGTTACTGGCATGTTCTCCGACGGGACTGTCCTTCAGATCGTGGATCAAGGCTTCATTCACCTCATATACACCGGATGGAATAGGTTTAACCACTCCCCCACGCCCGACGACGGCTTTTAGATTATTCAAATTAACCTCTGCATCTTTCAGTTCCCGGTAGATAATGTCTTTTCGAAAAGCATACTGATCCGTGATTTTTTCAAAGCCGGCCAGATCCTCACCCGAATGACGAATGGTTTTAACAAAAACCGGATTTGTATTGATATATACTCCAATCTTTGTTGAAGTCGATCCCGGATTAATCGTTAGTATGTGAAATTCTTCCATCTGACTCTTATTAATGTTTCGATACAAGGGCACTGAGCGCGATGGAATACATCTTGGTCTGGGTTGTATCTCCCCTGGATGACAGAATGGCCGGCACCCTGGCTCCGGCAACAAAAGCCCCTAACTCGGCTTTGCAAAATTTGGTGTTCGTCTTATAAAAAATGTTGCCGGCCTCGATATTGGGGAACAATAAACAATCCGCATCCCCTGCAACAGGACCGCCAATATTCTTGATCTCTGCCGATTCCTGGTCGATGGCCACATCAAATGAGAGGGGCCCGTCTATAAAGGCCTCTTTAAATTGCCCCCTCTCCCCCATTTTGGCGATGATGGCCGCATCGATACAGGCAGGCATTGCAGACAGAATCTGCTCGGTTGCCGTTACTGCAGCCACCTTTGGAAATTTGATTCCCAGCGCATGGGCGGTTTCAATCAAATAACCGGTGATGGCTATCTTTTGTTTCAGGTCGGGCAGGGGGATAATGGCTACATCCCCGCAGATAATCAACTTTCGGTATGCCGGATTTTCGATGACGGTAACATGGCTTAATATGGATCCCGGATCCATCAAACCGGTTTCCTTGTTCAGGATTGCCCGCATATATTTGTCGGTGCTCAACAATCCTTTCATGATCAGATTTCCTTCGCCCTTGTTGATCAGTTCAACGGCCTTAACAGCCGCTTTATTTTCATTGGTTTGATGGATGATTGTGAATTTCCCTGCATCGATATTATCATCTTTGCATATCTGTTCAATTTGATCCGTGTCACCAACCAGTGTTGCTTCTACTATACCAAGGTCAATGGCTTTTGAGATTGCTTCGATCGTGTGTTTATCATTGGCATAAGCCGCAATCAGTCGCTTGCGGGGACGAGACTTTACAGCCTCTACTATTTGATCAAGTTTAGTGATAGACATTTTAAAGTCCTCCTTAAATTGATTTATGATGTTTATGATGAGTGTTTCTTATTAATTTGAAGTATCCCATCCTTACTAAATAAGTCACAATTAACGAATTTGCAATCATTTATCAATTCACTCGGTTCAAAAGAACAGATTAACGGCAATAAAAGTCAATCATCTTTTGAATGCTCTTCTTGCACACATCGCAAAATTCATTTCCATTAAACGAGTCCATCAAACAATCATACGCAGGGCGATATACTCCCTTTGCCACATATCCACCCCCTTCAAAAACGCCAAGTCGGAGGGGGTTGGATTCATCGGGTTTTGTGGGTATTGGCGTTCCTGCAGGCAACATCCCTTTCCACTTGCGGCCAAAATCAACCAGGGTTGTCAGATTGGGTTCCCACGGTTCAACATCCTTCTGATAAAAATCATTGTAAGAGGTAGAAGAATCATAGTATTCATCGGCCAGACCGGCAAAACCATGTCCGAATTCGTGAATAAAGATCTTGGCGGCAGCAGTGTTACTGTTCACTGAAAGACAATAGTCATTATAAATGCCTCCGCCGCCGTATTTGGATGAGTTGGCCAGGATGTAAATCTGATCGTAAGGGGCATTGGCTGCCATATCACGGATGCTCTTATTGTCACAGGTCATCAGATACCGCTCACTGTCGAAAGTGTAGAAATTCGAATTCAGCATCGTCCTTTTCCAGACGTTATCGGCCGGAATATCGACACCCGATTCGGGTGAAGGAGCCAGGACACACCGGATATTGAACTTTGTTTTGTTCTTCGTATAGGGATCAAATGAAAACAGCGCCTGTACAAACTTTTGACAATCGGCTTTAAACTTATCCATTTCCTGAGCGGTATAGCCTTCGGGAAGGATCACGATGTCAACGCAATTTTTAGGATCACCGCTTATATATGCATCGTAAACCGGAAACTTGAGTTTACGCTCGGGCGAGATGAAATAACTCTTCACATCGACAACATAGTCGAATTTCTTATCATAAGTTCCCTTATGGTTTCGGGTGTAAAACTCAACCCGTACATTTTTCTTCGGAAAAGGCATCACAACCGTCTCACTGAAACTCCTGCTTGTTTTTTTAGCTTCTGCCGTTGCCTGCCATTCATCGAAGAGGGTACAATATCCGTGAGAATAGATCAACGTGTTGGTAGCCACATCGAAAACCTTGACCATATAAACGCCATAAGCCATTGTGTCGATCAGGTTGACGTGCGTCCCTCCCCAGTAAGGCTCCGCCTTTAGTTCGTCAATGAAATACTCGTCTGAAGTTGCATTCCCGGCGTGAGTGCAGTCTATGCGCAGGGTCCTGTTCTCAAAATAGTGGTCAAAGTCGATGGCAAACACCCGCACCGATGACAAAATGAATAAAACGACCAAAAACTTTTTCATTTTTTACAGATTGAATTTAGAT
>JAUZOX010000346.1 GCA_030706265.1 Bacteroidota bacterium
GAGGTCACGATGACCGGAATGCCACCTTTCTTCCTCACTTCGCTGATAAAGGTTTTAAACCGTTCGGTATATGATTTGTAAGCGCCATCATTGGGCCCTTTCTCTTTCTGATCGTTGTGCCCGAACTCAATAAACAGGTAATCACCAGCTTTCATGGTACTCAATACCTTTTCGAGGCGGCGGTCTCCGAGGAAAGAGCCTAAGGTCAGTCCTGATTCGGCCTGGTTTGAAATCACTACTTCAGGTTTGAAATACTTGGGAATCATCTGGCCCCATGAACACCAGGGTTCATCATCCTGATCGACAACCGTTGAGTTTCCGGCCAGATAAACTGTGATTACATCTTTGACAGGCGTGATTTCAATTGCATTGATACAGGGGCGGGTATTGGCAAATTCCAGGGTTAGTTTATCATCCCAGTTGAGTTTGGTTAACTCACGTGGTTTTAGCTTTACTTTGTGAGTAGTACCTGCGATATCGGGGATACGGATATTTACTGCAATGGTTTTGGTCTCAAATTTTCCAGGTGCAGTTTGTACCTTTTCAAGCATTAACCGGCGGGATTCGGCCCTAACGGTAGTAGTGGTGGCTTCTTTAAGGTCGCCCATTGTGATTTTGACATTATAATTTCCTTCGGGCAAAGCTACCGAAAAATAGAAAGGCTTGTTACTCGTGCAGAATCCGGCCTTTAAAGCATCTTTTCCGCCTCTGTTAATGGCAACGGGTGTCGTTCCAAAATCGAAACCATAACCGACTTCTTTTGAATAAGTCATATCCGGTTTTACCTGGATGTACCCTTTGGGGGTATTGTCCGGATTAAAAGAAAAATTATAACTGTTCTTTTGTTGTGCAAAAACACTGACAGAAATGGTTAAAAGCAGCAAAACAATTTGGGGTATTCTTATTTTCTTCATGTCACAATATGATTTATACGGGATGACTTTTTTCCCTTTTTATGAATACTTTTTTACTGGTTATTTGATTTGTAGATTCTTCCAATCGACATTTTTATGGTAAAACATCACCGAGGTTTCGTTTATCACTACCTGGTAGTTTTTTAGCAGATTTAAAACTTCAGCTCCCGCCAGAAGTACAGGGCCATATCCGTGGGCTGCAAGAGGATTGGTGGGTCGGTAGTAATAAAAGGCTGGATCAAATCCCATTCCGGTTCCCACACAGGTTCCTTCAACTTCGCCCTGTGCATTGACTTTAGTGCTTAAGGCATTCCAGGAAAGCATTACCATAGGCCCATAAGCAATCGGGTCAATCCAACCTTTGTTTATGGCATGGGCAATGCAATAAGTAAAAATTGCGGTAGCTGAGGTCTCGTTATAAGAGTCATTCCTGTCCAGTAATTGATGCCAGAATCCGGTTCCGGATTGGCAGTTGGCGATTCCCCTGATATGTTCACGTAAAAGATTCAGAATAACGGGACGTCCGGGATGGTTTTCAGGAAGTACATCGAGCAGTTCTGTCAGGGTCAGCATTCCCCAGCCATTGGCACGGCCCCAGTAAAATTCCGGATGAACGTTCATTTCCTGAACCCAACCGTGCATAAATAAACCTTTGTCCTTATTGAACATCCTTTTTGAAAACTGAACAACCTGTTTAACGGCATCATCATAATATTTTTTCTCCCCTGTCAGTTTCCCCATTTGTGAGAGCGCCGGAACGCTCATATACAGGTCATCGAGCCACAATGTATTGCGCTGTGGTCTGTTTCTGGCCAGGGTTCCGTCAGCCAAACGATATTCTTTAGTGCTAATGTATTGGATATAATTATCGATCAGGGGGCGTAAATCAGCCTTGTCACCTCTTCGGGCTACTTTAATCATTGCCGCACACATGGATCCTGCATCATCCAGTGCATGTGGCTCAATGACAGCACGAAGAGGATTGGTGTTTTGAGGGTTTGCCTTGTATAATTCCTTGAAATAGGGGGTCAGGCCAGCAATGAAATTAATGCGGTTAGTGGCATAATCCGAAAATCTGGCATCTCCGGTTGCATCACCCACCGAAAGCATTCCGCTGTATACGACACCCCATTCATAACTGATCAGCCTATAGGCACCCGGTTCAAGGATGGCATTATAATTTGGCTTTGAAAAGTCGGTTATGGTTTCCTTTGACTGACTGTCAATGACTTTCATCGGGGTTGTGCTTTCCAGATAATTTCGAACCCTGTCCAGTATTGCCTTCACCTCATCGGCTTTAGCTGGCCCGTAAGGGATGGGATAATCAGGAGGCAATAAATATAGGGGCGTATTGACGTCCGTCTTCTTTACCTGAGCTGAAATGTGAGTTAAGATTGACAGAGCAAGGAAAAGCGTGAGCAGAAATTTGTATTTCATTTTGAAAGAGATTTATTTCTTGAGTTTATACATTTCAGTCCCTGCCAGCAGAAAGCAACCAAGTCCGTAATCTTCAAAGTCAGGGGTTTTGTCATAACTTAACGGTTGTCCATCCTTGGGCTCTTTTCCTGTACCCTGAACAAATCCAAGTTTTCCATCTTCATGAACCGAGTTTTTTACCATTGCATTCCATGCCTTGATCACCACTGGCTGATATGTTTTCTTATCCAGGTATCCATTGTTGATTCCCCAGGCCATGCCATATACAAATAAAGCCGTTCCCGATAACTCTTTACCTCCGAAATGGGTTGAATCGTGCAAGCTGCAATTCCAGTAACCATCGGCTCTTTGAAGTGGCAATAAGGCAGCGGCCATATCTTTAAGATCCTTCAAATATGATTTATAATAGGGTGAGTTTTTGGGCAGAAAGTCCATCGTTCTTACCAGGGCTGCCATCACCCAACCGTTGCCACGACTCCAGTAACAATTATCGCCGTTAGGTTCCTTGTATGGGGGAACAAAGTCTTTGTCGCGCCACCACAGCTTGTCTTTCTGGTTGTACAATCCGTTTCCGCCTTGATTGTATTTGGAAAAATTGTACATTTTATACATACGACCATAGTAACTTGTATCATTGAACACCTTACCCATCCTGGCGAAGACCGGCATTGCCATCTGGATGGCATCGATCCAGTTCCAGTCATCGATTTTAGAAGTATGTATCATGCTGTCTATCGAGGTCTTAATGGCATTGATGCGTTCAGGTTTTTTATCGATTAGATACAAATCGATATAAGTTTGTCCGCAACACTGGTTGTCCGCATTTCTGGTTACTTTATTGTCCCTGAGATTCCACTGGTGTTTTTCACCCCATTGCACCGCATAATCATAAAAGGGTTTTTGTTTATCAATAGCATATAAGGCCATTAACCCTTCATAATAAACGGCGCGAGTCCAGATATTGCTTGGGCGCGCAGTATTTGTGACGATCACTTTACCGGCATCAGGCCATTTATTCATAAAGTAAGCATTGGTGAGCTCCAGTGTCTTGAGAATTTCCCTTTTATCGGGCGTTTTTTGAGCAAAGAGGAACCCTGAGCAAAGAACCATACTCAGTAAGAGTGTTTGAAATCGCAGGTATTGTTTTTTCATACGTAAAAAATTTGATTAAATGGGTTGTATGGAACTCGCATGGATGATTTTTATACGGTTATTATTTTATTAATTGGTCGTATAGAGCTCGCATAAATGCTCGGTTCATTGGTGTTTGTGATTTTCAGCCATGCTCGTTTCATGCTTCAATAAATTTATTTCATGTTTTCCTTCATTATTCATATTGATTGTAAACTTCCAAGGTTATAAATACCATTATGGCATTTTAGACAAGCCTTCCCATTTGACTTTCCACTGATTGTTTTTGGGAATACCCGGATTTTTAACGGTACAGCCATCCCATCCTGCACACATCAGTGCAATCGCAGAAAGCAGGCCTCCATTGCCCGGTAGGTATAGGGTGAGCCGGTTATCCTGATAGTTGTGTCCGTTGTTAAGGTACGTATTGGTTTGAATTGGAAGCAGCAAGGCTTCTATCGCCTTTTCCGGCATTCCAAGCCTGGTTGCTGACATTGCCGTTAAAGGAAAATCCCAACCCCAGGTCTTCTCCCAATTCCAGTTTTTCCAAACCCAGTCAAAGGTTTTATGCATGACC
>JAUZOX010000347.1 GCA_030706265.1 Bacteroidota bacterium
GCCAGTTCTATAATGGTCCTTCCGAATACGATCTGGTATTTCGGGGGCAATGACTTGCATTTGTCCACGATGATCTCGCCGGTTTCGGGATTGAACAGTCCGGGAGCATGAAAGGTGGTTTGGTTGTTTTCGGCAACGGTAAAGCCTTTTCCCTTGACGGTGACGATGTGCAGCAACTTGGGGCCGGGGATATTCTTCAGATCGCTGAGTATCTTGGTCAGGTGCACTACGTCGTGACCGTCAACCGGGCCAAAATACCTGAAGTTAAAGGCTTCGAACAGGTTGCTCTTTTTCAGAAACGTCATTTTGAAGGCATTGCTGATCTGTCCGACCACGGCCCTTGAGTTAGAGCCGTAACGGGTATTTCCTCCCATCAGGAACCAGATCTTATCCTTGATCCTGTTATAGATGCGGGAGGTGGTGATGTCGGTCAGGTAGTCTTTCATGGCCCCGACATTCTTGTCGATGGCGATCCCATTGTCATTGAGAATCACCAATAAATTTGATTTTGAGACGCCGGCATTGTTCATTGCCTCAAGGGCCTGTCCTCCGGTCATGGAGCCATCACCGATCACCGCAATGTGCTGGCGTTGTGTATCGTGCTGCAGCCGAGCCGAAACGGCCATGCCCAGCGCCGCTGAAATGGAAGTGGAGGCATGGCCGACTCCAAAGGCGTCATATTCGCTTTCCGCCATTTTAGGGAAGCCGCTGATGCCGTCGATCATACGATTTAAATGGAAGAGATCTTTACGCCCGGTGATGATCTTGTGGGCATATGCCTGGTGGCCTACATCCCAGACCAGTTTGTCGTAAGGGGTATTGAAGACATAATGCAACGCCACCGTAAGTTCCACAACACCCAGGCTGGCTCCCAGATGGCCAGGGTTGGTCGAGGTTTCATTAATAATAAACTGACGAATCTCATCACAAAGTTGACTCAATTCGGATTCCTTGAGTTTCTTTAAGTCTGCGGGAGAATATATTTTAGAAAGTAATTTGCCTTGAGTGAAAGCCATATATTCATTCTTTGTTGATCAACAAAGTTACAAGTTTAAACATTATTCGGATATAACCCAAAAAAAGGTATGCCAATACTTCTTAAAATATTCGATCCCCTGCTTATTTAAAGCTGCATAATTACAATAAACCGAGTTCCAGCATGGCGGCCTCCGAGATCATCTCTTTAGACCAGGGAGGATCAAATACGATCTCGACGATGGTATCAGTTATCTCTTCAACTTCTTCGGTGACGCGGGTCCTGACTTCCTCCGGGAGCGATTCGGCAACGGGGCAATTGGGTGCGGTGAGCGTCATCTCGATATGGGCTACAAAGTCATCTGTGATGTCCAGTTTATAAACCAGTCCCAGGTCATATATATTGATCGGAATTTCAGGATCATATATTTGCTTTAACACGTCAATCACCTTTCCGCCCAGCTCGAGTAATTTTCCCTTGTCTGACATAACCTTAACTTTTTAATGATGCTTTCGTTTTATAAGCCAATGCATAAAGCTTCATCTGCTTGATCATCGATACCAAACCGTTGGACCGGGTAGGTGAAAGATGTTCCTTTAACCCGATTTTATCCACAAAACTCAACTCTGCATTCAGGATCTCATCGGGGGTATGTCCGGACAGGGCCCTGACGAGCAGATTGGCAATTCCTTTTGTAATCACCGCATCGCTGTCGCCGGTAAAGGTGATCACGTTACCGTCAAAATCGGCGTTTAGCCATACCCTGGACTGGCATCCCTTGATAAGGTTACTGTCGGTTTTGAGCTTTTCATCAATCATAGGAAGAGACTTGCCAAGGTCAATAATATAATTGTACTTGTCCATCCAGTCATCAAAAAACCTGAATTCATTGATGATTTGTTCTTCCTTTTCTGCTATTGTCATTATCTTAATCTTAAAAAAACTTATAAAAACATCTGCTTTACCTTTCGGATAGCAGCCATTAAGCGGTCGATTTCTTCAAAGGTATTGTAAAACGCAAAAGAGGCTCTGATGGTTCCCGTGATCCCGAACCGGTCCATCAACGGTTGTGCACAATGATTGCCGGTTCTGATGGCGATCCCGAAGTGATCGATAATGGTGCCGGCATCAAGGGGATGCACTCCGTCGATCAGGAAAGAAATCAGGCTTGCCTTATCGGGTGCGGTGCCGATGATGGTGATGCCTCCTTCGAGGGTTAATTTTTCTGTTGCATACCGGAGCAACTCCTGTTCATATTTCGCGATTGCGTCCCACCCCACCTTTTCGAGGTATTCAATGGCCGTAGCAAGCCCTATGGCATCTGCGATGTTGGGGGTGCCGGCTTCGAACTTATAGGGTACTTCATTAAAGGTGGTACAGGCAAAACTGACATCCTGTATCATTTCGCCACCGCTCTGGTAGGGGGGCATTTGCTCGAGCAGGGACATGCGTCCGTAAAAGCCGCCAATGCCTGTGGGACCATACATCTTATGGCCGGAGAAGCAATAAAAGTCACAGTCCAAAGACTGGACATCCACTTTGCCATGCGGTAATCCCTGAGCGCCATCTATCAGTACCGGTACCTGATGCGCATGGGCCGTTGCGATCATCTCCGCAATCGGGTTGACCGTACCCAGTGCGTTAGAGATATGCCCTACGGCAACCAGTTTTGTGTGTTCAGAAAAGAGGCCGCGATAAGCCTCCAGGTCTAATACGCCATTGTCGAGTACCGGAATAACCTTTAAAACAGCTTTTTTTCGCTGGCACAGCAGTTGCCAGGGAACAATGTTGGAATGGTGCTCAATGGTGGAGATGATGATTTCGTCACCCTCATGTATAAATACCTCTCCGAAGGAGAAGGCTATCAGGTTAATGGATTCTGTAGTCCCGCGGGTAAAGATGATTTCGGCGGATGAAGAGGCATTGAGCAGTTTTGATACCTTTAGTCTGGCTTCTTCATAGGCATCCGTTGCAACCTGGCTCAGGTAATGCACTCCGCGGTGTACATTTGAGTTGTACCGCCGGTAATAATCATTGAGCGTATCGATGACCTGTTGCGGCTTTTGGGTCGTCGCTGCATTATCGAAGTAGACCAGCGGATTGCCATGAACTTCGACATTGAGGATCGGAAAATCCTTTCGGACGGTAGCAACATCAAAGGACTTATTGACTGCGATGGTGTTCATGTTATATGCGATTATACCAGTTGAATATTAGAGAGGTCGACCACGCAAGGTGCATTGTGCTGATACTTGCATTGCAATGCGCAATCATCGCAGGTAGAAAGTTCACCACGCAATCTTTTCCGGATCATTTCAAAAATGCGTTCGCGAAGAATGGGGATGTGGATCAGATTGACCACTTCGCCGGCAAAGGCATACAAAAGGAGTACACGGGCTTCGTCTTCGGGGATACCTCTCTGGCGCATGTAAAAGATGCCCGACTCGTCCATCTGTCCGATCGTTGCACCATGCGAACACTTCACATCGTCGGCATAGATTTCCAGGAACGGTTTGGTGTCCATGGTGGCCTTGTCGGTCAGCAGGATGTTCCGGTTCTTCTGGTAGGCATTGGTGTGTTGCGAATCGCGACGGACCAGGACATGACCGTTGAATACGCCGCTTGCACTGTCGTCAAGGATGCCCTTGAAAAGCTCGCTGCTGTTTGAATTGGGCTTGAGGTGGTCGATAAAGACATGGTTGTCGATATGCTGGTTTTTGTCAACCAGGAAGATGCCGTTTACACTGACGTTGCAATTCTCTCCGTCGATGGCAACGTTGAGGTTGTTACGGATCATGCCTCCGTTTAAAGAGATCGCGTTGCTTGACAGCACACTGTTGTCAGCAAGGTGGAAACAGAGGGTGCTGATCAGAGTGGAATTGTCGTCTTTGTTCTGCAGCTTATAGTGATCCAGGTTTGCGTTTTCACCCAGCGCTATCTCGGAGACCGTATTGATGAAACTGTCGCGGTGATCGATTGAATCGTCGCATTGTACCAGTTTCAGGCTGCTGTTCTTTCCCAATACGATCAGGTTGCGGGTCTGGATAAAGATGTCCTTTGGAAAATTGACCACATTCAC
>JAUZOX010000348.1 GCA_030706265.1 Bacteroidota bacterium
AAGGCCGATCTCTTTCTCGACAAGGGAATCAGAGCCGATCAGTTGCAAAGAGAGATTAACAGACTGCTAAAAATTTAATTATGTCCAGTTTCAAGGTCCTTGTTGTGGATGATGAACCGGGAATAAGAATGGGTACCCGGAGGATTCTTCAGAATTTTAAAGTCGATTATCCATTTATGGATGAGCACATCGATTTTGAAATTCTTGAAGCTGCTACCGGTGAAGATGCTATTGAGATTATCGATGCTCAGCTTCCCGATATCGTGTTGCTCGATAACAAACTTCCAGGCATCCAGGGTATTCAGGTTTTAGAATACATCAGGAACAAGCAATATGACATTGTGGTTGTCATGATCACCTCTTATGCATCTCTTGAACTGGCTGTGAAGGCAACTCGTGACGGTGCATACGATTTCATACCTAAACCTTTTACCCCCCAGGAACTTAGGGCCTCTATTGAAAATATCACCAAGCAGCTCTTTCTGCGCCGGATGACCCAAAACCTGAATACCGAGGGTAAACAGATCCGGTTTCAGTTTATGAGTGTCTTGTCTCACGAATTGAAAGCTCCTTTAAATGCCATTGAAGGGTATATTCGAATGATTGGGGAAAAGCAGATGGGCGACAATGTCGATTCATACCAGGAAATGATCGATAGGTCGCTTGAGCGCATCAAGGGAATGCGCCAACTCATACTCGATATGCTTGATCTTACACGGCTTAATTCCGGTAAGCCAATGCACAAGCTCCAACAGATCGTCGTCTCCGATATAGCCCGTATCTCAAAAGATACGGTCAGGCCGCTGGCCATCCAAAAAGACGTCGATGTGTATGTATACTGTCCCTCTGAATTAGTGATGAACTTTGATCCGGGTGAAATGGAAATTATCCTGAATAATTTGTTATCCAATGCCGTGAAATACAATCATGAAGGGGGGAGAGTGGATTGCCGGATCAGCTCTGAAAAAGATCAGGTTACGATCACTGTCAGCGACACGGGCATCGGGATGGATAAGGAGGAGCAACTTCATATCTTTGAGGACTTTGTTAGGGTAAAAAACACTAAGACGCGCCACATCACCGGGAGCGGATTAGGCCTATCCATTGTCAAGAAAATTGTTGATTCATACGGGGGTAAAATCAAACTTCAAAGTTATCCCGATAAAGGATCTACTTTTACTGTGATTCTGCCTCGCGAATTCAGTTTCGAGCAAATAAATTAAGGTATCCCATCAAATGATGAAGCCTCGTATGGTTTACATGATTATCTTTGTAAAAAACTAACAACTTCGTTCATTAAAAAACGCATAATTGGGAATGAAGCTACTCCCCGATAAAACAGTAGAACGCCTTAGTCAATACCGTAGAGCAATGTTAAAGACACTTGCAAGTGGCAAGCATCACATTTACTCACACGAAATAGCCAGCATGTTGCACATCACCCCTGTCCAGGTGCGACGCGACATCATGCTTATTGGATATACCGGTACGCTCAGGCACGGATATGATGTTAAAGAACTGATTGATACAATTGGTAAAATTATTGATATTGAAGAAGGTACACGCGTAGCAGTGGTGGGAGCGGGTGCATTGGGCAGTGCCATCATCCGCTATTTCAATGGGAAACGGGCCAAACTTACTATCGTAGCCGCTTTTGACGTCAACCCTGAAAAGTTGAATAAGATCTATGCGGGTGTGTTCTGTTATCCTTTTGAGAAGCTGCAAGCCGTAATCCGGGATGAAAACATCCAGATTGCCGTCATAGCAACTCCGGCCTCTGAAACAGCCAAGGTTGCAGAAGCACTGGTTAATGCCGGAATAAAGGGAATCTTGAACTTTACTTCGTCTCCGATCAATATCTCTTCTCAGGTTTATCTTGAAGAGTATGATATTGTCACTTCGCTTGAAAAAGTAGCCTACTTTGCAAAACAGGGTCAAAGACGGGAATATTGATCCGTTTTCCTGCTAACTGGTTGGTTCTGTTTGGTTAGATAAATAAATTATCGGTTATATGCGCGTTTTCTATGGCCTCGATAAAATAAATACTATTCCAAATCCTGTAATAACAACCGGATCTTTCGATGGCGTTCATTTAGGACATAGAACAATCATTAGCCGCATCAATGCCTTGGCTCAAAAATCAGGGGGGGAGTCGGTCCTGATCACTTTTGATCCTCATCCCCGCAAGGTGCTCTATCCGAAGACTATTGGTAAGGAACTTCGGCTGATCACAACTCTCAACGAAAAAATTGAGTTGTTAAAAAGTGTCGGACTCCAAAATCTGGTCGTCATTCATTTTACCCCCGAATTCTCTCAGATGAGTTCGGTCGACTTTATTCGCGAAATACTGGTCGGTAATCTTCATGCCCATAAAGTGGTGGTTGGTTTCAATCACCAGTTTGGCCATAACCGTGAAGGAAATTTTGAATACCTGTATGAGCTGGGACAGTTTTACGGATTTGGGGTCGAGGAAATACCCGAACAGGATATTGACAACGAGACGGTGAGTTCTACCAAGATTCGTAGTGCTCTGTCACAGGGGAGAATACAGCGAGCCAATGCCTACCTCGATCATTACTATTTCATCTCTGCAAAGCTCATCAAGGGCAATGAAGTGATGTCACGTCTTGACTTCCCCTCTTACCGGCTTTTGATCAACGATGAGATAAAACTGGTCCCCCCCGTAGGTGTTTATGCCATCTCCATTCAACACGAAGGCCAGCTATTGAAAGGAATGTTGAACATCCGGCCTGGCACAGATTCTGTGATACCTCGTGTAGATTTCCATCTCTTCAGCAAACCGGAACGGCTGGATTTGTCGGAAGTCAAAGTCTGCTTCCACAAGCGAATCCGCGATGAAATGGATTTCAGTTCTCAAGCCGCATTGCGTAAACAGCTCACACGCGACCGCAATGAAATAACCGACTTAATATATTGACTGGTATTCTTTTATTTTTACAATTTTAAAAAGAAAGTATATTATGGATGAAAAGCGAATACGGGTTACATTTCTTGGCACGGGAACTTCGATCGGCGTTCCGGTAATAGCATGTAATTGTCCGGTTTGCACCTCGTCCAATCCCCATGACAAGCGTTTCAGAACATCCGCAATTGTAGAGGTCGAGGGAAAGCGAATCGTCATAGACTGTGGTCCCGATTTTCGGTTCCAAATGCTCAAAAACAAGATCGATGACATCGATGCAATCATATTTACCCAT
Organism: Bacteroidota bacterium; assembly: GCA_030706265.1. GTDB lineage: Bacteria > Bacteroidota > Bacteroidia > Bacteroidales > Cfx3-03 > Cfx3-03. The sequence goes on from JAUZOX010000348.1 coordinate 3,219, forward strand.
GAACACCGCGATCATATTGCCGGCCTGGACGATGTCCGCGCGTTCAATTATATTCTCAACAAAGTGATTGACATTTATGGAAGCCGTCAGGTAATGGATTCAATCCGGACAGAGTTTCCCTATATCTTTTCCGAAAACCGTTACTTTGGAGCTCCACAGGTCAATATTTACATCACCGATGGCCGTCCCTTTATGATCGGGACTACCGAGATCAATCCAATCGAAGTCCAGCACAACAAGTTGCAGATTTATGGATATCGCATTGGCGATTTCACCTATATCACCGATGCAAGCCACATTACCGAAGCTTCAATCGAAAAGGTTAAAGGTACAAAGGTGTTAGTGGTAAACGCTTTGCGAAATTCCAAGCATATTGCCCATTTCTCTTTATCCGAAGCCCTGGAATTTATAGAGCAGATCAAACCCGAGAGGGCTTACCTGACCCACATCAGCCATTTCCTCGGACTGCATGATGAAGTCGAGGCCAAACTCCCCCCCAATGTTCATCTGGCATACGACAACCTGGTTATCGAAATATAATGCAGGTGAATAAATGGCCCATGAAAAAAATTCCGGATAGTATTATTCTTACGGTATATTGAATAATAATGGAAACATATCGCCGATAGATTGATTGTTGTGTAACGCCCTGTAATCAGGCTAATCTATCAACTCATCAATGATTTTCACTGAGCTACGTATGCAGTTTTGGCAAACTTTTTCGGATAAATTGTTCTGATGATGGTATTCCAGACCTTCCTCTGTTTTTAGATCACAATTCAGTAATTCGCTGCATTCTGTAGTTCCATGCGCAGCCAAAAA
>JAUZOX010000349.1 GCA_030706265.1 Bacteroidota bacterium
CGTCAAAGGAGCGCCTAAAGGGGTGGGCATCCTTTCGTTAACCGGTACGACATCGGCTGTGGGTAAAGACAATTTGTTAACCCGTATCATTGTTAAACCTGAAATCAGAAACTGGAAAGAAGCGTTCACCTTCTCCCTGACTACACATGAAATCGAATCTGGATGCATTTATATGGAACGGCTCAGGCTTGTTAACAACAAACCTGTGTTTTTTGACATCACCATGATTCCCAATATCAATCTTCCCCGCTTTACATCCCGGAATTTTGAAAACAAGTCCCTTTTCGACGTATTGCGCAGGCATTACCAGATTGAAGTAAAGGGGGGAGAGCAAAAGCTGCTTGCCATCACTGCCGATGAACAGCTTCAGAAGTATTTTGGGGTAAGTTCAGGACATCCTGTCCTTCAATTAAAACGAAAGATCGAAACCAACCGTACCGGTTTATTCATTTATAGTGAAGTCTTCTGCAACACAGACGATTATGTGTTGTATGGAACCTTTTGATTCCTTTTTTAGATCCGCGTTACAGCAGCGCTTAAACCTGTACTGAAAAAAACGGTCGTTCGACTGTAATCCTTTCTCGAATTTTTTTTGAAACATATTTAAAATCAGCATATAAGCGAACCATAACGTCATTCAACGCGATGTCGAGCGACAGCATCGGTCATTTGGGTTATCGATGGTTAATTGCATTAAGATTCGGTTCCGGGAAGCCAATCAGGGTTTAATAACACACGGATATCCCACTGATATGCTCCGGGTGCAAGGCTGCCGTCAGGCTGACGCAGGATTTTGGATTGAAAAGGGATCTGACAATTATATAGGTTGCTTATTTCGGGCTTAAAGGGATCTTTCAAAACCAAAAATAACATTGAACAAAAAGCAATGCAGTCTGGTATAAAAGCTCAAGATATAAAGGAAGCCGGATCAGGTTTTGCTTCCTCAATCGGTAGATATATATTGAAAACGCCCTCTTTTACTGATAGTTTACTTAAGTATAACTGGTATGATATTGGTAGAACATCAGCCGGAAATCATCCCCTTATCCGGGGAATATCCGGGCCTATCACTCCCCTTTCGTCCGGGTTTGCCTACCCTTTCCCTACCGTTTGCCTACTATAGAAGTAGGGATAGGGTAGGCAAAGGGTAGGCAAACCCCCAGGACAGCCTCAGATATTGGGCGTATATTGGGCTGATTTACCTCCGGTTTTCTATCCTTTATACCTAAGTCAACTATCGGTTAAATAACAATATCCCTCCATCTCCGCTATCTGTTTTGCCAAAAAGACGACAATATGACTTAGGGTCAAAGAAGCAAATCCATGGCCTGGGGGATTAGTCTGGCGATATTTCTGTGAATATTTGGGGTTAAATATTTGGTGTCAGTCCCCATTTACCAATAAATGTAATTGAATATAAATAAGTTAAATTCAAAAATGCATTAATGGGGTCAGCCACAATTAATTTCAAATTAAGGATTGCTACTTTGAAATATTTACTCAAACAACTGATTTTGATTATCATTCCTGATAAAGGGCCTCCCGGCATTTCTTAAGGTCTGCTCTAATCCAAATTTTCTTACTGATTTTGTGACCCAATCTTCATCTCCAAACGGTTTACTCTTTGTAATCGCGTGTTCTATTTCCTCCTCGACCGGTTGCACCTCCAATTGATTCAGGATTGTCAGGTAATCCTCAGGAATATCCACCGGCCAGGCTGACAGCAATTTCTTTTGAGTAGCATTCCCATATTCCCTTCTCCAAACGCTTGACCATCTCCAGTCCTGCGCTTTATCAACCAGATGGGCTTTCAAAGCATTCTGTTCAACGTAGCGCACCAAAGTTATAAAATGATCATCATTCTGGCAGATCAATGATTTATACCGACCCTGGTAAAGATGCCCTTCGCCGATGGTATGTTTTTCCATGTGCCATCTTCGGGTATGCGTATTGGAGAGCCAGCCCATAAATTTTATAAGGTCCCCGTCATTTTTGGGATACAGAACCAAATGCCAGTGATTTGGCATTATACAATAGGCCAGCAGCCTCATATCAAATTTCGCAACCGCATCCTCAAGAATCGATTCAAATGTAGCATAATCTTTGTCACTTTCAAAAGCAGGCACACGTGCATTGGCACGGTTTAAGACGTGATAGACATAATCCCCGACACTTGTTCTTTCAATCCTTGACATAACCAAAGGATAATATAAATGGACTAATGTTGTGAACGATTGTAATTTATAAAGGTAAAACAATTTTATCCGGAACTCAAGAATTATATTTAAATTGGCCGGAAAAAACTTTATGCCGGATAATTGTGGCTGACCCCATTAATCCCGGATAATTGTGGCTGACCCCATTAATTCTGACCCCATTAATCCCGAAAACTAATGCACTTTTCCCCTCTTTTTTTATCTTATCCGAATATAAGGGTGTTCCCTCATTTCTCTATGATTCTTGAATTCTTCGGTTTCATATTTAATAATAATTTGAATTACATCTTTATCAATTTTTTTATTATGTTCGATTTTAACCTCTTTAATAATACTACTGTCAATAATAATGTCTTTAGGATCAAGAATCATCTCCTCGTATTGATCAAAAATCATTTCATCAGCAACATAAACAAAAATTGGTAATTCCATTTTCTTTAAAGGAATTTTAAACTTCAAACACAATTCTTTTAAATTTAAGAACTTAACATTACTTTTGGGATATACGTCATCAACAGCATAAGCCATTGGATGGAGTTTTCGTTGAATATTCAATCTTTGAACCGTTACTTTGGCGACATTTTCACGCAAAAATATTAAGTTATAAGTTGACACAACAGAAGAGTCAGGAAAATGCACAAACCATAATACCTTTGCTCTTGTTTTATTTAATGAATCCAAATAATTAGAATTATGAATCTGAGCATTGCACTGAATATAAAGTACAAACATTAGTAGAATGACAAAAGGATTTTTCATTAGAAATTTTTTAATTTTTTTTTCAAATATAATAAATTGCATTAATGGGGTCAGCCACAATTAATTTCAAATTAAGGATTGCTACTTTGAAATATTTACTCAAACAACTGATTTTGAATGTCATTCCTGATAAAGGGCCTCCCGGCATTTCTTAAGGTCTGCTCTAATCCAAATTTTCTTACTGATTTTTTGACCCAATCCTGATCTCCATATGGTTTACTTTTTACAATCGCATTCTCTATTTCCTCCTCGACCGGTTGCATCTCCAATTGATTCAGGAGTATCAGGTAATCTTCAGGAACAGCCACCGGCCAGGCTGATAGCAATTTCTTTTGCGAAGCATTCCCATATTCTCTTCTCCAAACACTTGACCATCTCCAGTCCTGCGCTTTTTTGACAAGATGTGCTTTCAAAGCATTCTGTTCCACATAGCGCACCAAAGTTATAAAATGATCATCATTCTGACAGATAAAAGATTTATATCTCCCCTGGTAAAGATGCCCTTCGCCGATGGTATGTTTTTCCATGTGCCATCTCCTGGTATGGGTATTGGAAAGCCAGCCCATAAATTTTATAAGGTCCCCGTCGTTTTTGGGATATAAGACCAAATGCCAGTGATTGGGCATCATACAATAGGCCAGCAGCCTCATATCATATTTCGCAACCGCATCTTCAAGAATCGATTCAAATGTAGCATAATCTTTATCGCTTTCAAAAGCAGGTACACGGGCATTGGCACGGTTCAAGACGTGATAGACATAATCCCCGGCACTCGTTCTTTCAATCCTTGACATAACCAAAGGATAAAATAAATGGACTAATGTTGTGAACGATTGTAATTTATAAAGGTATAACAATTTTATCCGGAACTCAAGAATTATATTTAAATTGGCCGGAAAAAACTTTATACCTGAATAATTGTGGCTGACCCCATTAATTGATCCTGCCCAACCCGGATTACAGCATTAAGAACGACCGCCTCAAGGCTTACCTGGTGTCGCTGCTCTTAATTTCTCTAAAAAATGGTTCGTCCTTTCTCTAAAACTGTTAGTTTTGTAA
>JAUZOX010000035.1 GCA_030706265.1 Bacteroidota bacterium
ACCAGAATACAGCTTCACTAACCCAGTTTGAAGCCAAGTATCGTTTTGATCTGGAAAGCATGAGGGTTCCCGAGGTGGGGCTTGATAAGGCCAGGGAAGATTATGACCGTGCAAAGAATCAGTATGCCGGCCAGGTCACGACCAAAGAAACATTTGACCATGCGAAAAAGGCACTGGACGCTGCTGTAGCCCAATATGATGCAGCCAAGTCACAGTTGCATGTTTCAAAGGCTCAAACGGCGAGTGCTGCAGCTGCAATTCAAAGCGCACAGGCACAGGTTAATGTATTGCAGACGATGTTGCACAATACCAAGTTATATGCGCCCAGTGATGGGATTATTGCCAAAAGATGGTTGCTGACCGGAGACATTGCACAGCCTGGACAGTCGATCCTGACCCTGAACAACACCAAAAAGCTGTGGGTAGCCGTGTATCTTGAAGAGACCAAGGTGGGAAAGCTTCATATCAACCAAAAGGCAAAGTTTGATGTCGATGCATATCCCGGAGTCGTCTTTACCGGAAAGGTAATTTCAATCGGTTCAAACACAGCGGCTCAGTTTTCGCTTATTCCACCCAACAATGCCTCGGGGAATTTCACAAAAGTCACCCAGCGTATCCTGGTCAAGGTTTCAATTGACGGAACTGAGGGCAATGCTAAGCTGAGTACATATCCATTACTGGCCGGAATGTCGGTCATAATGAAAATAATAAAAGAATAGATATGCGGAAGTTATCTCCTTCTCACCGCTTACGGAAGCTTGTTCGGAACCGTGAATCAGCTTATCACCCCCGGAATGAAGGCTATCGCTGGTGGTTGCTGGCCAACGTAATGATAGGGACCTTTATGGCTGTGCTCGACGCGACCATTGTCAATGTTGGACTTCCTAAAATCATGGCATCATTTGGCGTGGGAATCGATAAGATTGAATGGGTCCTTACCGCATATATGCTGGCATTGGCTGTCATGTTGCCGACAGCAGGATGGCTGGCAGACCGCTTTGGATACAAGAGATTATATTTCATCGGCATCATGCTGTTCACGTTCGGATCGTTTCTTTGTGGCATTTCAAATGACGAAAATGTGCTGATCATTTCCAGGGTAGTACAGGGACTGGGTGCAGGCATAATCATGCCTTTGGGCATGGCCATTGTATCCCGCGAGTTTCCCCCTCACCAGCGTGGTATGGCACTCGGTTTCTGGGGTATAGCAGCAGCTGCATCCGTTTCTTTCGGTCCGCTTATCGGAGGATACCTTGTTGACAATTTTAGCTGGCAGCTCATATTTTATGTCAATCTTCCGGTCGGTATCCTGGGTATGATTGCAACCGTTGTGATCCAAAAGGAATACGTCAACAAAAAGGTACGCACCTTTGATTTGGTCGGTTTTATTTCTGTAAGCCTGTTTCTTCCCTTGATCCTTTACGCACTGGCGGAAGGAAGTGCGTCAACCAATTCTGAAGGATGGTCTGCACCTTATGTTATGGTTTGCATTGCCATTTCCCTTATTGCCTTCGTGGTCTTTATCACGAATGAATTAATGGTCAAGGAACCGCTTATCGACTTGCGGCTTTTCAGAAGCCACAATTTTGCAGTGAGCAATATTACCATGTTTATTTTTGGAATCGGTATGTTTGGCAGTACTTTCCTGCTCCCGTTGTATTTACAAAATTCGTTGGGATATACCGCAATACAAGCCGGAGCGGTTTTTCTTCCGGTAGGGATCATTCAGGGTGCCATTTCTCCTGTTATAGGCAGGATTGCAGACAAAACCAATCCAAAGGTCCCAATCGTACTTGGGGTGATATTGCTGGCCTTTAGCTTCCTTTTGAACAGTAAGATGTCGTTTCTCACGGAGCATTTCGGCGTCATGGTCACACTTTACCTCAGAGGTTTTGCCATGGGGATCATGTTCACCCCTTTAAATACCGTCTCACTTTTAGAAGTACCCAGGGAAAAGATGGCACAGGCCTCCGGAATTATCAATATTGTCAGACAATTGGGTGGAAGTTTCGGAGTGGCAATTCTGGCCACGTTACTGATAACCCGGGTAAGCTATCATACCGAGATGTATGCCGAGTCGGTCAATCCACGTTCGGAAGAATTTCAGGCCGTATCTGCTAAAATGCAACAGCAAATTATTCATAATGCGGGAAGCGCACCTTCTATGGCCGCAAGACAAAGCCAATCAATGATCGTCGGGCAACTTAACAAAGAATCCTATATCCAGGGCATAGACGATGATTTTCTGGCAGCATGCGTATTTACACTCATAGGTGGAATCCCCGTCTTGTTTCTACATATTAAGAAAAAAACACCCCCTTCAAAAATAGTTCATCATGAATAAACGTCTTATTAAAACCTTGACTACACTTTTTCTTATTGCAAGTTGTAGTGCAGTCGTTCAGGTATCGGGACAAGCAAATAATTCAGCCCATCGGGTAATATCCGACTCGCTGGTGCTAAACAATATCATCAAGGTCGTTTTAGATCAGCATCCCTCCATTCAGGAAGCACAGGAAGCCATTAAAGCAGCAGATGCCAGGATTGCACTTGCCAAGACCGCCCAGCTGCCAAACGTCGATGGAAATGCATCGTATACCCGAATCGGGCCAGTACCATCGTTTTCGTTACCGGATGGTCCTACATTTAAGCTGGCTCCGGCCAATAACTATAATACTTCCATTGACTATCACCAGAATATCTATGATTTTGGCAAGACGGCAAGTGAGGTAGCCGTAGAAAACGAAAACAAAGAGCTCGCCAAACTTACGATCGATCAGATTAAACAACGGCTTGCACTCACAGTGGTGAATGCCTTTTACACTCTTGCTTATTTGCAGGAAGCCAGGATTATAAAAGATCAGCAGATCAGCACATTAAATGAACATCTTGCCTTTGTGAACAAGAAAAAGGAAACAGGTTCGGCAACACAGTATGAAGTATTAGCGACAAAGGTAAAAATCTCGACTGCCGAGACTCAAAAACTGGATCTTGAAGCTGCCATCACAGTGCAACAGGGTGTTTTAAATGCACTGATGGGTCAGCCTGAAAGCAAAATGATTCAAGTAAAAAATGAAGTGACTCCCATGTTGTTGGCAACGCCGTCCGATTCGCTCCTCTCCTACGCTTTCAACCATCGTGACGAAATAAAAATCAGCAATGAAAAAACCAATATTGCCGAATTACGTTACAAATCAATAAAGACAGAGCTGAAACCGTCCGTAAATGCCTATGCGAGTGTTGGGGGAAAGAATGGATACGTGCCCGATCTCAATAAATATACGGCAAACTTCTCAGCCGGAGTCGGCTTAAGGGTTCCCATCATGGACGCTTACCGTAACCGGTCTAACTTGCTGTTGGCCAAGTCTGCCATCACATCCAGTTCACTGGATACCGAAGTCACAAAGCGAATGATCACCAATGATGTTGTTGAAAATGATGCAAACCGGATGGCCGCATTAAAGAAGATCGACCAGTATGCATTGCAATTATCTCAGGCCCAGGAGGCACTAGGGTTGGCTGAAACCAGCTATCAGAACGGAACCCTAACCAACCTGGATTTGATTGACGCCACGCTGTCGGTATCCGAAAGCAAACTTCAATTACTGAAATCAAGGATAGATTATTCGGTCAGTTTGTACCGTTTGAAGATGGCACTGGGTGACCGCTTATATTAATCACCTAAGCGACTGATATAAAGCTGAAGGATATTTCTGATCGACAAAAAAGATATTTGCCGGTAATCAATATCCTTCGGCTTTATTTTTATAGCTTCACTCACATCGTCGGAAGGGTGCAATTCAGTCCCATCGGGTACCGGACATACAAATGCCAAATCGCACGTAAAGTAACTTATTCCCTTGTAGACATATTCGTTGGGAAACGATCCCAGGTAATTCATGCCGGTCACTTTTACATGCAACTCCTCAAAGGTCTCCCGTACCACCGCATCTTCTATCCTTTCGTTTATCTCCACAAACCCTCCCGGTAAATCATACGTTCCCTTCATCGGATCGTGTTTACGACGGGTCAACACAATCTTCCCATCGGGATATACCAATATTACGGCTACAGCCGGGGCAGGATTGATATAAAAATTGAATCCGCAATCATTGCAGGATAAGACCTTCACCCCATCAAACAATAATTTACCGCTCCCGCATTTCGGACAATAACTGAAGACGTTTGAGGGATGGGTTTCAGAAAATATTTGCATCTGTATGGCTTAAATCGAGGCTAATAAAACAAATTTAAATTGCATTATGTTGAAAGCAAACCTGGATCAACGCAGATAAAACTTGAGAGATTTAACGGCTTCCAGCAGTGATATCCGTTCGGGATGTTTCTTCTTAACGATGATTACGCTCACGACAATCTGTCATTTCGATCACACAATTACCAATCAAGCTTGCCATAACATTGTCAGGGCAGTTCATCCATACCGAACAAGGAATGAACATCCTTTTCAATCTTTACAATTTCGGTGTATTTGCCAAACGAGAAATTATGTTTGACGTGGTTTGCGAAATCATGACCATTTGAAAAGGCATCTGCAATATGATGATTTTCGCCATTATGCCCTGTTTTCTTGTTTTCAAGCAGCTTCTCGCAAACCTTCCGTCCTACCGACACGACCGAATCGAACAGGTTGTGGCCTCTCACAAAAAGATAAACGTTATCGGGTCTAACGCCCAGATCGTTCATTCTTTTCCGCGTAGGCTCAATATCAACCAGCGGATGCGAATGCATCAACGATCTTAACTTGCTCTGAACGCTTTCGTTCAGGTAGTCGAGTTCAGCCTCCCCATTGTTCTTAATGTCCGGGTAGTGTCCGTTTCGTCTCAATCCAATGATTTGGTAAAAATCCCAGCGGTCAAATTGAAACTCAGCAGTGATATGGGCATGAATATACCAGAGAAACAATTCAAAAATGGTTTCTGAATAGCGTTTCAAAAAGACATCAAAATTGAATATTTCATTCTTTTCGCCGGTAGCCCTTTCGCAGACAAAATCCAGTCCCGGAGCTGCACAATAATGATTTTCGATGGCATAGGTATAGGTCTGGAAGATGTAATTTCCAACGGCAATACCCGGTTCCTGCAACAGGTAACGGTAATCGCTGTCGATGCAGATAAAAAAGTCTTTACTGAGATAGGGTCTAAAATTCAAACATTGGGTAACTCCTGAGGCCATGGAGCCTCGTGGTGTGCGTGAATGAAATATGAAATGGAACTTATGATCGGGTATGAAATGATGAAATATCGTATCCCAGAAACGCTGATCCTGTGCGGCTTCTACATGCACGGCAGCATCACAGCGTCGCAGTCTGGCCTGCCCCTTGAAATCTATTGCCAATCGCATGTAGTGTTCTTCCCGGGTTAGTGGTTTAGTAATCATAGCATTATTACAGTATCATGTCTTCAAGAAAAAACAGCTTGTCGCCCCACCCCTCGCCAAAGATACTGGGTGAATGGGTAGAGAGGATGATCTGGCTTTTTGAATTCAACTTACGGATGACATCGATCAGTTGTTGCTGCCATTCAATGTGCAATGAGTTTTCGGGCTCATCCAGCAAAAGAATGGATGATTGTTCATCGATCAGAAATACCTTAAACAAGATGATAAGCATTTGTTTTTCACCGGAAGACAGTTGGTTGTGCAACAATAAATCCTGATCCCTGTAAATACTGAGCACTTTAAACTTCGGGTCGATAATGATCTTTTTCCCCGTGCGTTCAAAGAGTTGATTGATTGTCTCCAACAGCAATTCGGTACGCCGGTTGAAGTCTTCCGCCTTTTCCGGATGCAACTTTGCCTCGGTCTGCAGATCGCTGAAAGAAACACGTCCCGGACGATGGGAAAAAATAAGCGAATCCAGTTCTACATTCAAAAGACTAGCATTGTCTTTTATATATTTTCTATCCTGAAGCGGAATATTAAAATGAGATATATTGATAAAATTCCGTTTCTCCCAACCCTGGATAGGGTTATTCTTGTCGAATAAAAATTCAAAGTCCTCTCCCTTGATGAAACCTTTAACCCCAAAGACATTCAGTCGCTCGGTATCCCGCGTAAACACGGCATCAATAATCTGCAGGATGGAAGATTTTCCGCTTCCGTTTAACCCTGCCAGGATGTTGACGTCAGGATTAAGGGTCCACTTATAATTGAACTTTCCCCACAGTTCGTGAATTTCAATTTCCTGAATTTGATTAATCATCTTTATGCTCAATTATGAATTTAATTCCAATCCGTTTAAATATAACCGGCAATTCTGTATATCCAATACCCCACCCATTCATGCATCAGAAGTGACCAATACTGCAAGGCATCCGTATCCGGAATAAACAAATATTCAATGTTGTGGAACGGCGAAGTGGATAGTCGCCCAACGGCATAAGGCGTTACTTTCAGCCCCACTTTCCGATAGCAGCCAAGAGAACGCCGCATATGGAGTGCGGAAGTAATCAGCAGATATTTTCCGTTAGGACATGCTTTTTCCAATATCGCTTTTGAGTTCACTGCATTCTGACGTGTATTGTTTGCAAGCGAATCACTGATAATATCGGTGGAAGGAACGCCAACGCTGATCAGATAATTCCGATAATAGTTCGATTCGTATTCATCGGGGTACATCAGGCTACCGGGACCGGCTGTTATCAGGATTTTTTTAATCCGTCCCTGTTTATAAAGCTGCAAGGCTTGTAATCCGCGGTCGGCACTATTCCTAAAAATAAGGCGTTTATCGTCTTTGTTGTAGGTAATAATGTCTCCTCCCAGGACAATGCCAACATCATAACGGCTGCTGTCGGCTTTCAGGTTTTGTACCGGATATTCCCAGCTTCTTAAAAAAACATCGACCAGATAGTGATTGGACAGCAAATAAAAAAGCACCACTGATAAAAGAATCAGGCGCTTTGATAATCGTTTGTTTTTAACAATCAAACTGACTATCAAAAGCGCCAGAACCCAGAATACGGGTGTCAGCAGATATGAAAAAATTTTGGATACGATGAAAAACATAATAAGCGAAGATAGTAAGAAATTACTTCTCTTTTATCTCATCGTTCAAATCCTTGTGACATTCGTTGCAATCGAGGCTTTTGTTGTACATTTCCATCGCACGGAAACTCATACCCATGCTCGAAAAGCCTCCGTCGTTAAAGAGGTTTTGCATGGTTACCTTGCGGGTAAGGTCACTGAAAAGGGTTATGCAATAGTTGGCACATTCAAGCGCGGTGGCATTTCCCAGTGGTGACATGCGTTCGGTAAAGTCGATCAAAGCATCGATTCCCTTTACCCCTTTTCCGGCAGTGGTCAGCGTGGGGGATTGCGACACGGTGTTGATTCTGATGTGTTTCTCTCGTCCATAGATATATCCGAAACTGCGGGCGATAGATTCGAGTGCGGCCTTGGCTTCGGCCATGTCATTGTATTCAAACAGGGTGCGCTGAGCCGCAATATAAGACAAAGCGACAACCGATCCCCATTCATTGATGGCGTCATATTTTTTGGCTACCTGCAGAATCTTATGGAATGAAAGGGCTGAAATATCAAGCGTCTTCAGGAAATTATTGTAATCCAGATTATCATAAGGAAACTTCTTCCTCACGTTTGGCGACATACCAATGGCATGAAGGATAAAATCTATCTTCCCGCCAAAGTGTTCCATTGTCTTTTCGACCAGGTTCTCCAGATCCGGAACGCTGGTGGCATCGGCCGGAATAAATAGTGAGTTGGTTACCCTGGCCAATTCTTCTGTCGAACCCATACGAGCTGCCAGTGCGGTGTTGGTCAAAACAAATTCTGCCCCCTCTTCGTGGGCACGTTCTGCCACTTTCCATGCAATAGACATCTCATTTAAAGCACCGAATATCAGTCCTTTTTTCCCTTTTAACAAATTATAAGCCATGATAATTATTTTGATTTATTACTCAATGTTTGATGATAAACTATGCAATGATTTAGTTTCTGTTGTTGACCAATAACTCTTTGGCCGTTTCCATTGCCGCTTCAGTAACGGTTTCATTGCTAAGCATTTTTGCTATTTCCATGATTCGCTCCTCTTTCGATAATTTTCGGATGGCGGTTGCAGTTGAACCATTATGGTGCTCCTTGTAGACCATATAATGGTGATCGCTCATTCCCGCAATCTGCGGAAGATGGGTAATCGCAATCAGTTGAAGGCCTTTTGACATGAGCCGCATAATGTTGCCCACCTTTCCGGCCACTTCACCCGATACCCCCGTATCGATTTCATCGAATATCAAGGTCGGCAACAGTTTCCGTTGCGAAATCAGGGACTTCACAGCCAGCATGACCCTGGAGAGCTCACCTCCCGAAGCGATCCTGCTCAGTTCTCCGGGTTGCGATCCTTTATTGGCACTGAACAGGAAGATGATTCTGTCAGCCCCTGATGGGGTATATTCGTTCAGCGGTTCAACCTGGATACGGAAAACGGCATCCGGTATTCCCAGCTGCTTCAACGTTGCCGTAATCTCAGCCGTAATCTTGGCGGTTACCGCCTTTCTGCTTTCGGTCAATTTTTTCCCGGCTTCTTTCAGCATCGCATTGGTTTTGTTGATGCCATCGGTAATTTCCAAAATCTCATCTCCGAGAGAGGTAATGGCTGACAGCTTGTCCGAAAGCTCCCGCTGCAAAAGCAACAAGGCTTCGGTGCCCGACACCCGGTGCTTTTGTTCAAGATGATAGATCATATCAAGCCGGTGCAAAACCTTTTCGGCATGCTGAGGATCCGAAGCCGACTGCTCGTTGAGACGCAATATCTGATAAGATAAATCCTTCAGGTCGATAAGGTTGTTTTCTACCCGTTGCCGTATTTCTTCAAACTCGCCTTTAAAAGAAGAGAGTCCGTTAAAGATGGATTGGATCTCGGTGAGTGAATCCACAATATTGAATTCGTTTTCAGACAGCAGTGCAGATGAACGGCCAAGCCCGTTGGTGATTTGTTCTGCATGATTATAGATTTCGAGCTCCGTCTCGAGTTCTTCCTTCTCCCCCGGTTTCAGATTGACCTGCTCAAATTCATTTAATTGAAACTGGTAGTAATCCTGGTCGCTTTTGCTCTTTTTTTCTTCAGCCAGCAACGCTGCAAGCCTGTGTTTTAACCCCTGATGCCTGTCGAATAAATTCCGGTATTGAGACACGATGTTTTGATTTTCGGCGACGGCATCCACTATCTCCAACTGAAAGCCTGCATCACCTAGAGTCAGGGTTTCATGCTGAGAATGAATGTTGATTAATCTGTCGCCCAACTCTTTTACCACATTCAGGCTGACAGGCGTATCGTTGATAAAGGCACGCGACTTCCCCTGTGGGGTGATCTCCCTGCGAATGATGGTCTGCACGTCATAGTCGAGATCATTCACCTCGAAAAAGCTTTTCAGGTCGTAACCCTCAATCTTAAAATACCCTTCTACCGTGCACTTGGCATCTTTCGACATCAAGGTCTGGGTGTCGGCACGCTGACCCAATATAAGGGCCAGGGCGCCAAGTATGATCGATTTTCCAGCTCCGGTTTCCCCGGTTATAGCTGTAAATCCGGATGCGAAATCTATCTCAAGATTTCTGATAAGGGAAAAGTTTTCAACCTTCAGGTGTGTTAGCATAGCTGAAGTGATTTGTTTAATGTTTTTTTGCAGAAAAACTACAAGGCAGCAAAGTTATTTGTTTTGTAAAATTTGCTGGTATTTATTAGCATTTGCAGGATCAATTTCACGAAGAATATTTACAGCCTTGGTCTGGTCGGCCGGTGATGCCTTTGAAAAAATGTTGATGATTTCATCACGTTTTGCTCCAAGGAACAGCTGCAGGACAAAGAGTCCGGGACGTTCACGGTATACACGCCGAAGGTCGTCAAGCGATTCACTGATTGCACTCCGCCCCTGGTCAATCTGATCCGCCATGACATCCAGCCCCAGACGATGATATTTATAGATAGCCTCCCGGAATACCGAATAACTTGGATTGAGGTAATTTTCAGCCATCCAGTAACGGTTGCGTTGGCTCTCAAATGCTTTCCATCCCGGATCGGAGGAGCTTTGGGCCGCGTTCACAATATCCTGCGCCTTCTGGAAAAAGAAGGTCCCGCCCATCGACGAAAAACTATCCCCGTCCATCCCCAGGAATACATTCAGATAAAAGGCAATGACCGATGTAATATTGGAGGTATAGTTATTGTCCGAATAATCCAGCGGCTGCGATTCTACATAATTAAACCTGAAGTCGTTATCGGCATAATTAAGCAGGGAGCTGTTATAGGTAGTCTTATATACAGGCCTTTGAAGAATGACATTGATCTTTCCCCTGAACTGATCGCTTGCCGGATGTTCGCTGATGGTAATGAGAATGGAACCTTCAATCCTTTCCTCCGGTCTGACGATATAAGGAGACCATTTCCGGTCATTGACAAACTCGTACAAAGATTTTTGCAAAGTCTCGAAGACCCTGCGATCGGTACCCTGAATCTGTGGGGCAATTACTTGAACCTGAACATTAAATTCTTGAGCTGTTCCTGCAACAACCTGTAAAAGCAGTATCAACAGAAGAACCAATCTTGTCATGGATTCATTAATTTAAACCTGCTTGCGACTAATCTTCAAAATGGCAATCGTGTTAACAATATCTATAGCAACGGCTGCTTTGGGTTTCATATCAAAGCCAAATTCTTCCCCTTCGGCAGTGAATATGGTAATTTTATTCGTATTGCCAAACCCTGCACCTTCTTCATTCAGAGAGTTGAGAACAATCATGTCACAATTTTTCGCAATCAGCTTTTCGTTTGCATTTTCGCGCTCATTGTCCGACTCAAGGGCAAAACCGACTAAAAGCTGGTCTTCCTTCTTGATCTGCCCCATCTCTTTCAATATATCTAAGGTAGGTTTTAATTCAATCGCCAATGTTGCCTCACGCTTCTTGATTTTAACCGGAGAAACCCTGGCTGGGGTAAAATCGGCAACGGCAGCGCTCATCACGATGATATCGGCATCTGCAAAAACACTCATACATGCTTCGTACATCTCCTGCGCCGAAGTTACATCAATGCGGTCAATGTCGCCCGATGCCTCCTGATTCACAGGACCTGCAACCAGTGTGACGTGAGCGCCTCTGCGGTTAAACTCCTCGGCTATTGAGAAGCCCATTTTACCAGAAGAATGATTTCCGATAAAACGAACAGGGTCAATGGCTTCAAAGGTCGGACCTGCAGAGATCAGCACATTCAGGTCTTTAAAGTCTTTTGACTGGATAAACCACGATTTCAACGTTGCCACAATCTTTTCCGGATCCTCCATGCGTCCTTCACCCATCAGTCCGCTTGCCAGTTCACCTGCAGCCGGGGCGATCAGGTGGTTTCCATAGCTTGAAAGCTTTTCGATGTTGGCTTGTGTGCTGGGGTGATGAAACATGTCGACATCCATGGCAGGGGCAAAAAAGACCGGACATTTTGCAGCCAGATAGGTGGCAATCAAAATATTATCGGCCTGGCCGGCGGCCATTTTGCTTAAGGTATTGGCAGTCACCGGTGCAATCAGGAATAAGTCGGCCCATAGACCCATTTCAACATGGCTGTGCCACTCTCCGTTCGACTGTTCGAAACCGGTAGTAATAACGGGACGCTGCGATAAAGTAGCAAGCGTCAAAGGAGTAATAAAATCACATGCCGATTCAGTCATTAAAACCTGTACATCAGCGCCTTCTTTTTTAAGCAACCTGATCAGCAAAGCAGCCTTGTAAGCGGCAATGCTTCCGGTAACGCCAAGTAAAATTTTCTTTCCCTGAATCATCGATGCAGCCTTTATTCGAGTTCTTTTTTCATTTCACGTTCCGGATTACGATAGTAAATCTGGTCGTTCAGAAACTCTTGTATAGCTATCAGTGTGGGTTTTGGAAGATGTTCGTAATACTTGGCAATCTCAATTTGCTCACGATTTTCAAACACCTCTTCAAGGTTGTCACTGGGAGTGGCAAACTCTTCAATCTTGCCCCGGAGTTCTTCTTTTATCTCCCGTGCAATCTGGTCGGCACGTTTTGATAAAATGTTTACTGTTTCGTAAATATTACCGGTAGGATCGGTCAAATCCTTTAAATTACGGGTAATGGCGGTATTTTCCGTCTTAATCCTTTTAAAATCCATATCGCTTGATTGATTATTTCTTAATGTACTTTGCAGCTTCCGCCTGCGCCAGTGTCACTTCTTTTGTGTACTTGCTCTTTGGAAAATCCTGCAATATTTTGTCACAAGTTTCATAAACCTGTCCGTATCTTTCAGCCAGCTTTGATTCAATACTCTTCTCAGCATATTGTTTGTAAGCCTTCAGCAACATGTAAAGGGCGTCTTCACGATACCGGGTATCGGGATATTCCTTCAGCAGATTGTTATAAGTCACAATAGCAGCCTGTAAGTCGCTGGTTTTATAAAAAAGATTTCCAATCTCAAATTCCTTCAGTTCAAGCTTATCCCTGAGTTTATCGATGAGTTCATTGCTTTGCTCAACCCGGCTGCTCTGAGGATAACGGTTGATAAAGACCTGAAGCTCCTTCATCGCATCCACGGTATTGGTCTGATCCAGACTGTAGATGGGAGAATCCAAATATTTGCAATAAGCTGACATATAGGCACATTCCTCTGCATATTGGCTGGTTGGGAAATTATCTGCAAATTGTTTAAACTGATAGTTTGCCAGGATATAATCCCCCTCGTGATAATAACAATAGGCATTCATGTAGGCTATTTTTTCAGCCTTGTCGGTTCCTTTGTATTCAGGGGTTATCTGTTCGAATAATTGCATCGCCTTGTTATACGAGGCCTTATTAAACAGGCTAACCGCTGTTTCATATTTAAGTTGATTGTTGTTGCTCTTTAACAG
>JAUZOX010000350.1 GCA_030706265.1 Bacteroidota bacterium
ACTTTGAATGCCTTTGTCCCTGAGGAAGACGTGCAGGTATCAAAAGATATTGCTTCTGTCGAAGAATTTGATAAACGGAAAAATGAACTTAGACAATCACCAGAAGACAATAAATATATCAAGTGGAATGAACTGCTACCGCTGTATGATAAACCGGATTCTTCCTCAACCAATGCAATGGTCTTCAATTATGCCCTTACAGAATTAAAACGATTAGGTGTAGACGTGATTTTACAAATCAACAGTACCGACTTCAAAAATAGCTGGGAAAATAAATGGAAACAATGGCAGCGATATTATGCCTTAGCATATTATACCGCCAAAAAAGGGGATGTCGCAATGTTTGCGATGCAGAACGAACCCAACCACCGCAACTCTGGTCCCATGAAGTTAGACCAATGGATCATGGGGATGCAGATTGTTTCCGATGCAATACATTGTGCAGTTGAAGATGTCAATAAGAAATACGGAAAAAGTTTAATTCCGAAAATGGTAGGTCCTGTCACTGCCGGTCAGAATACAGATTGGTGGGCTGGAGTATCTAAGGCCATCCGCACGGATTATCATGGAAAACAAGTAGGTAAAGACCTGTTGGAGATTTTTTCCACCCATTCTTATAATTCTCCTGCAATGGGATATACATCCCGGGTCAATAATATCCGAGATATCATCCAAAAGAATCATCCTGCGGCTCAGGCTTTGCCCATCGTCTTTACCGAGGTAGGGAGGTGGATGAATGCATATCTGATCGATAAGGAAGAGACAATGGATTCACCTTCATTGTTTACGGAGTGGGCCGGAATCTATTCCAATAATATGAAGAACGGATGTTATGGCATGTGGGCATTTAAATTTGCCAATACGGCCAGCAGCACCTATCCCAGAGGAATTAAATCGGGGCATCATTTGACATGGCAAGGGAAACGGATTGTGGAAGATGCCTATACCAATCTTGCACTCAATAAACCCGTTACCACAAGCAATGCTGGTAGTTCGGCCCATCTTATTACGGATGGAAATAAATCAGATGCTTCTGCATGGATTGCAGATTCTTCGGAAATGGTGCATTGGGCGGAAATAGATCTTGGAAAGAAAGTGGAGCTGGGTAGTTCGGTTATCTATAATGGTTCGGCTTCAGGAGAATATACCAGCCCCGACCGGATAAAGAATCTGAAGCTTCAATATTGGGACGGCACTACATGGAAGGACATTCCGGGAACGGTTGAAAAGGACAATAAGTATTCACAACTCTTTGATATCTTTCAAAATACGGTATCAACCAATAAGGTTCGTTTTGTTTGTACTGGTAAAGAACCGGTTAAAGTCCGTGAAATCAAGCTATTTGCAAAGAATGACGGTCCTTCCGAGGAGGCCAATTACAACGTTTCAGGTATTCAACGTACAGGAGAAGTGGTTCGATTATTTGCCAAGGGTTTTAAAGATGAAAGGCCCTTGTTGGAGACAAAATCTTCAGTTGAAGATACAGATCTTGATACTTATACATCGTATGATGAAAAGTCGGGAAATTATTATATGTGGTTAGTGCAAAGGGGGATGACAGATTATAACCTGAAAATTGATCTTAAGGAACTTAATATCGAAGGTGAAACGCCCATTACTGCCCAAACTGTAAATTCTTCATATTATGGCGAGGTTAGCAAGCTTTTTTACGCTAAACCAAATAAAACCATAGATCTCACACTATCACCACAAAGTGTTGTCCTGTTGACGATACCCCAAGGCAGACTCGTAAAAACCGTTCTTTCTGCAACTGCTAACGCAACGGTTTCACCGGCAAACAATAATTCATCAAATGGTTTACAGAATGAACTGAGCGTTCAGCTTGATGCTGCAACTCCAGAAAAGAATCATGTTTCATATTTATGGTTTGATCTCTCAAAAGCAAGCATTTCAAATGCACAGCAAATACTATTAAGGGTTAATGGTAAAACAGATAAAACGGATGGAACATTTCGTCTTCATGTTTATGGCATTCCTTCTCAAAAATGGAATCAGCAAAAACTCAACTGGAATAATGCCCCATTGTTGGATAGTAAAGAAGCATTGATCAAGGCGGTTGGTCAAAAAGCATTCGTGGCAGGTGAGCTTTCCTTTTCAAGCCAAAGGGGTGATCATATGGTGGATGTCACCGACTTGGTAAAAAAACATGCCGGGGAAGGAATCACATTTGTATTGGTTCGGGAAACAAGGCAGATTGGAGATGATGAAGATAAAGGCAAAACAGTGACCTTAGGTTCAATAAACAGTATTAATAAACCAGAACTTATCATCTGGAATTCAATCAAAACGAAATGAGAATTGTAAAAATTATTGCAGGAACGTTACGGCTTTCCTTATTAAGCAGCATATTGCTTTTGTCCGGCCCTGTTTTAGCAAATGTTAAATTACCTGCCATCTTTAGTGATGGAATGGTGTTACAACAAAATACTAAAGTTGCAATTTGGGGATGGGCCGATCCCGGGGAAAAAATTAAAATATCGGGTAGTTGGTCTCCAAAATCAGTTTTTCTGATTGCAGACGCATCGGGAAATTGGAAAGGAATGCTACAAACACCTAAGGCCGGAGGACCATATACCTTAAGTATTAAGGCAAATAACAGCATTACATTAAATGATGTCTTATCAGGTGAGGTTTGGGTTTGCTCCGGGCAGTCCAATATGGGTTTCACCCTAAAAGGATGCGATAATTCCAAAGAAGAAATTGCGGCAGCCAATTATCCCGTAATCCGTTATTTCAGTGTAGAGCGACAATATGGTTTGAAGGAATTCAGAGATTGTCCGGGATCGGTTTGGAAAAAAACCTCGCCTTCCACAGCGCCCTCATTTTCGGCCGTTGCCTATTTCTTTGCCAGAAAGATACATAAAGATTTGAAAGTCCCGGTAGGGATTGTGTTTAATGCCTGGGGAGGGACACCTGCTGAGGCATGGACACCGGCAAATGTACTGAGGAAAGATTCGACTTTGTCTTTATATTTTGATCGATGGAAATTTATTCAGGATAACGTTGGAAAAGATTCTGCAAACTATCATGTCAAATTGGATAAATGGCAAAAAGACAGTATCGGATTAAAAAGGCCTGCCGAACCTCAAACATTGTATTATTATAAACGGCCATGGCGTGAACCATCGGTACTGTACAATGGCATGCTGACCCCCGTAATCCCTTATAGCATAAAAGGGGTATTATGGTATCAGGGCGAATCAAATGTAGATTATGCCAATGAATACTATAAGCTATTCAGTTCTATGATTCAAAGCTGGCGTTCAAACTGGTCTGCATCAAATGATTTCCCCTTTTATTTTGTACAAATAGCTTCATATGGATATAATAATCTGGATAAGGCCGCTCAATTGCGAGAAGCACAATATCAGGTCATGCGAAATATTCATAAAACCGGAATGGCCGTTACCGTGGATCTGGGGGATATGAAAAATATTCATTTCACTCATAAAAAGGAAGTCGGAGATAGGCTGGCTTTGATTGCACTTGCAAATGATTATGGGCATAAAGATCTGCTTTATAAAGGTCCTGAATGCAATAAGGTATATGTTTCTAATGAAAAAGTTATTGTTGAATTCAAACCTTCAAAATCAGCATTGACGGTAAAAGGAAATGCATTAAACGGTTTTGAATTAGGATATAAACTGCCCGGATCGGATAGCGTTTCATATGTAGCGGCTTCTGCAAAAATCGAAGGAGACAAAGTAACGGTTTGGAACACAAAAGTGAATCATCCGATTGAGGTTCGCTATGGCTGGTTGTTGGCTGGAGATGCTAACCTATTCAATAAAGAAGGGCTTCCTGCTTTTCCTTTTAGAATGAAGGTTAAATAAACTTTTATATCGAGTGATACTATATATTTTAATGAGGATTTTTCAATTTAGAATTTATGACTGAACAACAATGGGAAACGCTGAATAAAGTAATCAGTGGGGAATACAGCGGAAAGATACCAACGGGTTTTATAATAGATTGTCCGTGGCTGCCCCAGTGGTACGGCATCAGCACACTG
>JAUZOX010000351.1 GCA_030706265.1 Bacteroidota bacterium
AAGTTAGAATATGTTATACAAGCTCCATACAACAGTTCAAATAGTTTATAATCAAAAATAGCAACACCATAATTTACAAATGTCGATTATCCGGTTTTTACATTCAGTGTAAAGGGCTGGGGTTCGGGCAACCACAACTTACCATCCCCGATTTTCAAAGGCATCCACAGATAACGTGAATCCCATTGTGTTCTCGGTTTCCAGATATCTCCCATGAAAATGACGGAAGTGCCTTTGGTTCCGGTTACTTTTATCAGCATGGTTGACTGTGAACCGTATGTCTTTGTGGCAGGCGGTGCGATGTCCTGAAATTCACTCCAGGGGCCTTCGAGTGATTTTGCCGTTGCATATTTGTTGGGATTAGGGCTCCAGCCCGTTAAGGATGAACCGATGGCATAATACAAACCGTGGTAATGCACCAATGCCCCCCCTTCCATGTGTTGAGGAATGAGGCACATCTCTTTTTCAAGGCTCATGTAATCTGCCGAAAGCTTTGCAATCCGGAAACCATAAGGACGGTCTTCAAAGATAAGATAAGCCGTTCCGTCATCATCAATAAACTGACCGATATCCCGGCTTTCATGCCCTAAAGGTCTGAAGCTTTTAACAAAAGTGAAGTTTCCGTCCGGCTTATCGCTTACAGCTATTCCAACCCGCGCAACTTTATAGCCGGCATTATCTTCGTGAAAATACATGACAAATTTTTTGGTGGGCTCATTGTAATAAACCTTAGGTCTTTCCAATATCCATCTTCTGCCCAGGTTTTCAGGATCGTGCATTTTAACCACATCACCTCTCGAGGTCCAGTTAACCAGATCCTTTGAAGAATAACAGCTTACGTAACGATAGGCGGTATCCAGTCCCTGCCTGCGGCACTCGCCATACCAGTAATAGGTCTTGCCGAATTTAATAATTCCACCGCCATGTGCCTGAATATGGTTGCCATTGTTATCGGGCCACAGTTCTCCGGGGTGGATGATGGACTGTTTCTGGCACATTGCACCGTTAGTAAAAAATATTCCTACTAAAAGAAGGAATGTAATGGGCGTAAAAACTTTTCTCATGCCTTATGATTGATTGTGCTTTTTGTTTGGTGTAAAGTTATGAAATGAATGTCAGTCGGCGAAAAGAACTGCTAAATATCTCACACATAAACGGGCAAATTTCAAACAATCCCCTCCCCTTCTCCGGTAAACAGGTAAAGGCGTTTACAACTCAACCGGCTTTACGAATTTCCTTTTTCCTCTGTAAATAATTTGATTAAATAGGTCGTATGGAACTCGCATGTAAGATTTTTATACGGCTATTATTTTATTTATTGGTCGTATAGAGCTCGCATAAATGCTCGGTTCATCGGTGTTTGTGATCTTCAATCATGCTCGTTTCACTCATGTCAAATCTTGAAAAAATATTAACAAAAAATGAACCGGAAAAATGTTCTCCATCTTGAACTCATTGCCGGGCGGATTGTTAATTAATATAGGAAATCAGCAGTTTGCATTTATGTTGATTATCTGATAATTATCATGTTTTCAGGTAATGGACCTAAAAGTTACAGACCGCAATCCGAACTCTCCGAGCGGCGTATTACTGCCCGATTACGCGACCTGACACGACGCAAATAAACCATCCCAAGGGAAAGCAGTTCTTTGTTGTACCATGCTTCCTGGCAACTTATTCTCGTTATCCGCATGAATGACCATACGAAAAGTCAAAAGGCAAAGGGTTCATACATGTTTTAACAATTGTTCAATGACATTAAGCAACAGAGAAAAATGAAAAATAACCGGAATAGCAATTCAGGAAATGAGGATGTCGGAGCAGTTGTAAACGAAAACTCAACTCCGGATGAACTGGATGCCCAAAGAAAAGAACAAGATGAGAATGAACAGATTATCATGCTGGAGGAGGATCTTGCCATTACTTACAGCAACAAATTGATGGCATGTCCGGAATGGGGAATATGAGTTTTTTACAGCATGATTTCCTCCCCAAAAAATTTGCATTAAAATGGTCGTATGGAACTCGCATGCATGCTCGTTTAACGCGCTACTTTTGAGTGAGCGCACGCAGCCTGTCTGAAAACATCACCAATAAAAAGGCTGTCTCAAGCACAAGTGAGACAGCCTTTTTATTGGTTTTATAAAATCAAAGGAATGATTACAATTTTACGAACTCAACCCTTCGGTTGAGGGCTTTATTGACTGGAGAGTCATTGGCAGCAACGGGTTGGGTTGCGCCTTTGCCATCGGTCTCCACGCGAGAAGCGTCAATTCCAAAATTTTGGGACAGGGCGTTCTTTACCGAAGCAGCCCTTCGTTTTGACAAATCCAGGTTCATGGCCGCATCCCCGTCCGAATCAGTATGACCAATAATCTTCACCCGGATTCCCGGATTCTCGGTCAAGACAGTTGAGATATCCTTGAGCGTACCATACGACTCCGGTTTTACCTGGTCTTTATTGACGTCAAAATAGATTCCGTACGTAATCAGCTTACCTTCAGTTAACAACTTATTCCTTGTATCCGGGGCACCAACGGCAATGCGTATATTTGAAACCATGGCAGCTCCATCTTCAAACCGTATTCTGTCCATTTTAATGCTGGTGACCGGAAAGGCCTTGGGCAGGTCAAACAACTTGGTTTCGTTTTGATAAAGACGGATCCTGGCTTTCTGAGCCCAAAGTGCGATATGGTATTTCTGATTTTCCTGCTCGTAGGTTTCCTTTTCTTCTTTTGATCCTGATAACCCTAGTCCGTCGCCAATTTCTCCATTTATATAAGTGCGATAGCCAAGACGACCGAAGTACTCACATTCAAGATAGAAGCCGGCCTTCCCTGGAACGGCACCATAATCAAACGCTTTGGCATTGATGCTGCTTATCAACCGAAAGCCGTAACCGGCCATTCTGCCCTCGGTTCCCTTGACAGGTATCACATCAAATTCAATGGTGTAATTGTCGGGCAGGTTTAAAAGCGCATCGGTCCAGATTGCATTCTGCATCGAAAACCTGACCCATTTTCCCGGAAACAGATTGGTCGTCACCACTTCAGCCGATCCATTGGTATTCCACAGTGCCGGAAAATCCCCAATGGCATCCTGTGCGAAATCTTCATAGAAAATGACTTTTTCCCCAGGGATAAAATCATATTTGGAATAAGTGACCAGGGAGGGTTGTGATTCGGCTGTCTTATTTGCCGTCTTTTCATTTTCCGTTGTTTTATTTTCGGTCTGGGTGTTGGTTGTCTTCTTCTTGAAAAGTCCTTTTACACCGTCCACCCCCTTTTTTATGCCTTGATCAATTGTTTTATTGGTTTCATTGTTGGTTTGATTAACTACCTTTTGTTTAACATCGACCTGGGCATTCAGATTGATAAACAGAATACAAAAAAGAATCAGAACTGTAAATTTTGTTGTCTTCATCTGAAATAAGTTTAAAATTGTTCAACTTTTAATGAATACCTGAGAAACATGGAAGAGGGATAATCAGTATTGGATCGAGAAAGGGCGTGGCATATTACGGCTACATCAAACTGTGGTTGCAATATCCATATTTAACAGTATTTTGACATTAAAAGTTTGGCGCCTGATGAAATAAGTTTTATGTCTTTAAGTTGCCGGTACTTGAAATAATTTGATGTTTGAAACAAGCATCCTCGAAGATCATAAACAAGGATGAACCGAGCATTTATGCGAGCTCTATACGACCAATAAATAAAATAATAGCCGTATAAAAATTATCCATGCGAGTTCCATACGCCCTATTTAATCAAATTATTTTCGGATAAAATCCCCTAGATTTTTTTAGTTCCGGGTTACCGCTGCACCCCGCACGTCATTGCGGGGTCGATCCGCAATCTCCGAATCCCCGATCCTTATAAAAATCCTTATTCGCATAGTTGGTCCAAGTTACGGCTATCGCCTAAACTTGAACCAAATATGCTTACGCCTAAACTTGAACCAGGTATTGCCCTTCTTTTTTTGGAGATTGCGGGGCA
>JAUZOX010000352.1 GCA_030706265.1 Bacteroidota bacterium
CCCATGCGGAAGATGCCGGCAATTTATTTATGAAGCATCGCAGGTGTCGGGAAAGAATATTGCAGTGTATTGCAGCAATCTGACCTTCTCCAAAACACTCGTCACTTCTATCGAAGAATTACTACCGTATGCGTTTGTATTAAACAAAGATTGAAACGAGCATTTATGCGAACTTGTTTAATCAATTTATTTCCGAATGAACAGGCTTTTTTAGGATCCCGAATACAAGTATGGCTGTTGGCTATTGGTTTTAGGCTATTAAACAAGCATACCTTTATCATGAAACGCGTTGGAAGTTTGGTGATGGAGTAACTAAACAATAATCCTAAACAGTTGCTGACGTGCGCTTTACACGCGGATGGCGACCAGGGCCATCCCTACGGAATGTCGTTTGCTACATGCAACTTGATGCGGCGCTGCAATACCTAATGTAAATGATCCTTTTTTATTCGATCTTAAATTCCGTACGCCGGTTTTTGGCTCTGCCTTCATCGGTCAGATTTGTGTCAATAGGACATGTTGCACCATATCCGGCATAACTCAACCGGCCTGCCGAGATGCCCGCATTGATCAAATAGTTCACTACGGCCTTGGCCCTGTTTTCAGAAAGCACCTGATTTAACTTGTCATCTCCATGATTGTCTGTATGTCCACTTATCTTGATCCTGATGGAGGGATTTGACTTAAGGAAATTCACCAGTCGCTCGAGTTCGGCTTTCGATTTATCCAGTAAGGCATAACTATCGATATCGAAAAAGATATTGTTTAAAATTGTTGTGCTGCCTGTTTTGATCTTTTGCAGTTTGATATTGAGAATGAATGGATTTCCTGCTTCCTTGATCTCGCTGAGTGCAAAGTGTTGCGAATAGAAAAGATAGCCCGGTTTTGATACATTTAATCCATAATCCTTACCGGGTTTCAGGCATACCAGAAAGCTGCCGTTATCCTGCGAAGATGTTTCCTTGATTTCAGTTTGTGCGTTTTCAAGGTTGATGAGTTCAACGTTGGCGGCTAGAGGCATGTTGGTCTCGTCATCGGTAACAATTCCTCTGACATAGGTTACCGGAGATGGTCGCAATTCTGGAGGAAGGGTGAAATAATAGATATCAAATCCACCATATCCGCCCTTTTGGGTAGATGAAATATATCCCTTGTCACCTGCTGGGTTAACCAGAAGGCTGATTTCATCCGCGTAAGTGTTTATCGGGTATCCCAGGTTGACCGGTTCCTGCCATTTACCGTCTGCATTCAGCCTGCTGAGAAACAGATCGCTGCCACCCATTCCCGGATGCCCTTTTGATGCAAAATAAAGGGTTTTGCCATCCGGATGAATAAAAGGCGACATCTCATCCTCGGCCGTATTAACAGGTTCGCCAAGATTTACCGGAACTCCCCAATTGTCGTTTTTATCTCTTTTGCTCATCCAGATATCGGCTTTTCCTATACCGCCCGGGCGTGTGCTCACAAAATAAATGGTATTGCCATCGGCTGAAATTGAGGGTTGGGTTTCCCAACCCGGCGTATTGATCGTCGGCCCCAGATTAATGGGTTTGCTCCATTCGTTGTTACGGCGTTGTGAAACATACAAGTCACAACTGCCATATCCTGTATACGATCCGCACAAGGTATAAAAGACGGTATTGCCGTCGGGAGAGATACACAGGGCGCCGGTATTCACTTCTTCCGAAGAGTCGAATCTTAACGGTTTGACCTTCCAGCCGGTGGAATCTTTATGGGCTATAAACAGCTCTTCAAGGGGACGAGCGAGCCTGCTCTTGTACGACTTCCGGGTGAAAATAAGGGTGGTTTCATCAGCAGTAATCGTATTGATATATTCATCTGCTGGGGTATTGATTTCCGAATCTATGTTGTGAAGGACAACCGGCAGGGGATGAGCCATGATGGCGATGGCGGTCTCGGCCTGTTGATTGATCAACCTGGCTTGAATGACCTCAGACTGATGTGGAATAGTTCCTAAACGGTTTGCAGAATTGGATAAGGTGGCAGCAAGGAACTTGTCGGCATCAGATCTTGCATCGGCATACCGGCCCGTTCTCAATTCATTCTGAGCGATTAAAAGCAATAAAATCGTCTTACCCGGATTATAAAAATAGGCTTTCTGGTAATTGGAAATGGCGGTCTCGTTATTTCCGCCGTCGACATTGACGTCACCCAAAAGGCCCCAGGCATCTGCAAAGGTGCTGTCTACCTGTAAACTCTTGTTGAGTAAATCAATGGCTTTGGGCTCATCGGCCAACTGCAAAGCATCTTTCGCATCCGAAAATAATCTTTCGGCCTTGCGTCGATTCTGGCCACTCACATCCATTATGGTGCAAGTAGCCAGAACCGAAAGCAGTAAAACCGTTAGCCACCTTGAAGACATCAGTGATTCATCATTTTTGAGAACTGCAATGATTCATACATCATCTTCTGGTTGAATTCTAGAGCTAATTTTTTGTAGTTGATAAGGTCGATAATGGTGCCGATGAAGCAAAGACCGGCAGTAAAGAAATAGAGGACTCCCATTCCGATTTGATCCGTCATAAAACGCTGTATGCCGGAGAATCCCAGAAAACCTACCAGGGTAACCAGCATTATGGTTTGCGGATCCCTTCTACGCGACTGATAAATCAGAGCGAATTGTTTGAATTGATCTTCGTTCATATCTTTGGTTGCCTGCTTCAGGAGCATGAATTCTTCTGCTTCCATACCGCTAAATGAGTAGAAGTATTTTTCGTCCATTTTACTTGATTGTTGGTTTGTGAATGTATTGTTTGTTTATGATTTGAATAATTCGGTAACTGATGATCCCAAGCGCAAAAATTCCAAGGGGATGCATATGAAATGAAGCACTGATGTCGCCCCTGAAAAGATATGAAATGGAACGGCCCAATCCGCAACCCGGGCAATATTTGAATCCCAGATTACTCAAGGGGCATAACGTCCAATGGTGTTCGGTCGGGTTGGTCAGGGCTAGCATCACCAATGCCGTTAACCAAATAACCAATTCCAGATCGATCTTTCTGAGTGAATTCAATATCTTCATAACCCTTATTAGACGCGGAATATTAAAAAGGTTTCAAACGAAATTAATTTTATTATATAGGACGTATGGAACTTGAAGGTATACTCTGTTCATTGTTGTTTATGCTCTTCAATCATAATCGGTTCATTATTATTCAAAAATATAAAATGATCCTAAATATTGAACGTTTAATATTGCGAATTGTTGAAATTAAATAAGATGGAGTTGTCGAATTTGTTTATGACTTAAAACGAAGGGATTAAAAATTCAACTTTTCAATATGCCCGATTGTTCCGAAGCCTCCTTAAGCAGATTTGATGAACCGGCCCCCGTTTGACCTCCATACGACCCGATGTTATAATCGTAAAACGCGGATCCATTAGCGGATCCGTTAAAGGAAATAGAGAAATTACATGCCCGATTGGAAGATGGGATCAAATATCAGGTTGTTGAATTTCTGAAAGAAAATCACAAAGCAGATGGTCACGATAAAACCGATTGCCCACCGGCGAACGATGGCAAAATCAGGTTTTGATTTCAATATCCAAATCACTACTCCGGAAGCAAAAATGACCAGGAATATCCAGTCGACCGCATGACCTGAATAGCTGAACCCCATGGAAGATTGTGCTTCCTGAAATTCAGTTGCATCGTGCCCTCTGCCCTGGAGGATAAACCTCATGGTATAAATCCCCGGTGGAACCATTGCCCCGGCCAACATCGATGAACCGATACCGAATTTTTTATTGGTATAAAAAAGCAATATGCTCAATGAAAATAATACGCTGCCAATGATTCCCCCCAGTGATATCGTATTGATCAGATTTGGTGGCACCGCTTCCAATAAATACTCTTTGGCCGGGGTTGGTACAGCAGTATATCCATAAAACCAAGCAGGTATGCAATGTCCAATTTCATGAACATAAAAACCGACAACCACAGTCATGAAATATAAAGACCAGTCTTTAA
>JAUZOX010000353.1 GCA_030706265.1 Bacteroidota bacterium
GTTTCGTACTATAGAGCGAGACAGGTACGAGACAGGTACGAGACACGTACGAGACTGGTACGAGACAGGGGTAAGTTATATACCCTTCATATACCGGTTATATACCAATATCCCCTAAAAAAAGATAAAGGGTGTAATCAGTCCCCATAACCGTCAAGCTAATATTTTAAAATCTTAGCTCAAGAATAAAAAAGATTTTTTTATATTGGTGAATAATAGAAAGATACACTATTTTTTACTATGAGGGAAGGGCTTCTTTAATCCATGACGTCATTGCCGGCTAGATAGACGGAAATGCGGCCACAATAACCACAATTTATATTCATCCATAACGTCATTGCGGGCTTGACCCGCAATCGCTGTGCCTGCAATCCATATAAAATTCGTAATCGCCTACTTAGTGTTCGTAATCGCATATTTGGTCCAAGTTACGGCTATCGCCTAAACTTGAACCAAATATGCTTACGTCTAAACTTAAACCAAATATGCACGACTACACTTGGACCAAGAATGTTACCGCTACGCCCCGTACGTCATTGCGGGCTTGTCCCGCAATCCCCAAAAGAAGGGAATACAATTTGATGATTGGCAGCATCAACATTATCCTTAGCGGCAACTAAAGAAAATCATAAAGTTTATGGAATTCGGAGATGGCGGTTCATGTCCGCAATGACGAATGGAGTTGGAAATGCTTTTTTAGTTCAGGTTTGAGCGCAGCGGTAACCTGGACTATAAAAATAATAATCATTTTGTAACTGATTGGAAATTGGAAACATCTGCATACATTTACACAACAAAAGCCCATTATGAGCCACAAGTACCTATTTCATAAGACAGATGGCCTTTATTTCGCGACTTTGGCCGCTGTAAACCGGACTGATGTTTTTGCATTGCCGGCATGCAATACAGAAATGGAGACTGTCCCCATTTCCCCACTGTGATTGCTACACCAGTTGGAAAATTAAAGGACTAAACAATAAAATGATGATTGACATAAAATATTGCAGAACAATGCTTTTATTTTCATTCATTTTGTTCTTTGGTGGGTATCAATTAGATGCAATTAAACCAAAGACAAAAAGAAGCAAACCGTTAGAAAAACTGGAAAAACTAGTAAAAGATAATGAAAGGATGATATCAAATGAAAAGAAGTCAATTTCAGATATTAATTCTGATAACAAAAAATCTTTTGCTTATAAAATCAAAATTCAAAGCGGTGACTACTCTTTAAATATTGAAACTAACTGTCTTAATGATAGTTTATCACCTGATGAAGCTGGATATACTTATCCCGTGACTAAGCAGATGTTAATATTTCAATATAAAAACAGGATACTTAATAGTTTTAACCATCCTGTTGTTAATTGTAAACGTGAGTTAAAAAATGGCAAGAAAGTAGAAGTTCTTGAAAATGAAATTATTCAAATGGGAATTCTGCATGGAAAAAATGGAGTTATTTATTATGTTGAAGGCAACTCTTGCAATACATGTTCTGAATTTGAAGGCTTCTATTCATTAAAAGGTGAAACATTATGGCACAATTACACATATTACAAAACAAGTGATGTGCAATGGATTGAATCTGTAAACAATTACAATTCAATGATAAAAAAATACGGTATAGAAAATCGGGACATTGAAATGGTATGTGTTCTTCCAATAGAAAAGAGAAATGAAAGATTTAAAACACGTATAATTAAACCTGTGGGGGGAAAATGGTGCCAGTCCCCCATTTCTGCACGGATCAGATAAAAGTGAAATAAATAAAGATATTCGTTATGAGTTAGCCCATCCCCAAGATGTTAATGGAAGACCAAATCGAGAGGTCAAACCAAACCAAGCAGAACAGAAAGTAATTGATGCACTGAATAATAAAAATAATCCATAATATCGATGAAAAAGGAATATATTGTAATGTTTTTTTTCCTCGTTTGTTTTAAACTATCACTATGTCAAAGGAATATACGCATTGTTCAAGAGAAAACAAATCCTTATGAAATGGTTCATTGCGGTGATAGTGTAATAAATAAACTTTACAGCTTTATCAGGAAAGAAAGAGGAGATTCTGTAAATGCTGGAATATGGATTCGTCATATTCTAATGGAGGATAAAGCAAATAACTATCAATTTGTAGAAGGAATATATCGATTTAAGTTAATGGGGCCTACTACCCGTTTTTATTACTTTATTTATACTTTAAAAGATGGTGTACAAATAATAAAAGATTATTCAGTCGAAAACTTGCTAACAGAAGTGATGCAGTATTTTAAAAGGAACAAAGCAAGTTTAAATGAAAAGAAAGAACTTGATTATCTGGGAATTATTATTGAAAATCTCAAAAATAGAGATGTTGATGGTGATTACGAAATACTTAAAATGAAATCACCTACCCATTAAGGTTATGCGAAAATAGCTTTCATAAAGACGTTTAATAAATTTGGCCATGGCGAGTGGTAATCGGTGTAGGTCACCAATAATATAAACTGTGCCCTTTTTTAGCTCAAGTTAGAGTGCAGCCGTAACTCAGACTTGGATTTGAACGTAGGGACGATATTGAACCAGCTTAATGTGTTTACATGGTTTCGAACCATTCCGGATAACAGTCCTAGTTAGGGCTTACACCTAAACTTGAACTGTAAATCCCCGCTTGGTCCAAGTATGACCTCCGATGGCGCAAGCGTCTCGGATCTTTTTAGTTCAGGTTTAAGCGCAGGGGTAACCTGGACTAAAAAATAATAATCAGTTTGTAACTGATTGGAAATTGGAAACATCTGCCTACATTTACACAACGAAAGCCCATTATGAGCCACAAATACCTATTTCATAAGACAGATGGCCTTTATTTCGTGATTTTTGCCACTGTAAACCGGACTGATGTTTCTGCATGGCCGGCAGGTAATACAGAAATGGGGACTGTCCCCATTTCCCCTCGCATAGTGGATCCGGTAAATATTACTCTTTACAAGCTACTGGTGCTCAAGGGAAATCGATTTTCTGGAAATTAAAAATAACATGGACAAGAAGAATGCTATTTATATCAGTGTTGTGGTAATTTGTATGGTATTATCATTTAAGTCCATTTCAAATAGTATACCTTTTTCCAAAAACCAAGTGTGTTATGATACCATTCATGCTATAGGACTAAAGAACCAAAGAAATATTGGTGATAATTGTTTGAAGGTCGCAAATACATTCTACAAGAGATTTGGTGTATTAATATCTGATTATTATGTAGTAAAAGATAGCTTAGCATTAGATCTGAACGGAGATAATGTTGTAGATACAATAGCAATCCTTTCCCCGATAAGTTTGGAAGTCGGTCCTAATGAATGCAGATTTGACAGTATTCCTAAAAGATTGTTAGTTGAGATAATAGCAAACAAAAATGGTTTAGCAAAAATCAGGCATATTTATACGAATTTATTGTCGAATTCAGGCGGCGTTCTTTCACATTATAGCGGGATGTACAAGACCAATGATGGATTTATGATTATTCACCAAGCGGGGGCGAGATATTCCTGGCAATATTCAATGAATTTTTCTGTTGCTAAAAAGGGTTATATAACTTTAAGAAAAATTTCAAAAAGGTGTACTTTTAATGGTCATGATAAGAAGGCAGTATATTATTATAATTACTTGCCTGTAAATGGAATTAACGTTTCGGATACGCTGAACCTCCAATGTAATTGCGATAAAATGTGGATGGATTTAGAAAAGCAATAAAATAATCTGAAAACCAAATCAAGGAAACTAAAAGTCGTTTTTAGGAAACATCTCCTGGCAGCTGTGATGGTTTGTAAGGTGCCTTATTCGATTGAAGAAAGCCAAGCCGGTTGGATTACATTCCCTGCCGGATTTAGTTGGGGTGCAAAAAGAAATTAATCGGGATGTGGCACTGGCACCTGACAGGTTTGCTGCGCTGCTTTCCGGGAGACCATTTCGGCATCATGCTTATTACCCGGATGGCCTCGTCGTTGCAACCACCGCCCAAA
>JAUZOX010000354.1 GCA_030706265.1 Bacteroidota bacterium
CTCGGAGACCGTATTGATGAAACTGTCGCGGTGATCGATTGAATCGTCGCATTGTACCAGTTTCAGGCTGCTGTTCTTTCCCAATACGATCAGGTTGCGGGTCTGGATAAAGATGTCCTTTGGAAAATTGACCACATTCACGATCTGCACCACATCTTCGACCTGGACATTGTCCGGAACATAAATGAAGAATCCATCCAGGGCCAGGGCTGTATTCAGTGCGGTAAGGCCGTTGTCTTCGATCGGGGCATAACGGCCATAGTGCTGCTGAAAGATTTCGGGATAGGCTTTCATCGAAGCGGCAAGGCTGCCTATGATCATCCCGTTGGGGTATACCCGGATTGGTTGACCGTGATGAACAAACCATCCATTCAGTTGGGTAACCAGTAAGGTGTTAAAATTGGGAATTTCGCATCGGAAGAAATCTTCCGCATTAATGTCTTCTTCAACGGGAGAGAGGGTCAGCCCATAATTATGGGCCAATACCTTGTCGAGTGATGTTCCTTTCCAGGCTTCGAGGGCCACGGTAGGGAATCCCAACTCGCCGAAACGCGTAAATGCCTTTTCCCTGAGTTCGGTAACAAACGGAAGATCACCGGTGGCAATCAAAGAGCGGTTATTCTCATAAACGCTGCATAACCGGTCTTTCAATTCGTATACTTCATTATTTTTAGTTTCCATAATTCTGTTCCTTGAAGCCGGCTTTATTCGCTTAACTCATCTTTTAGCCATTCATATCCTTTTTCCTCGAGTTCGAAGGCCAGTTCGCGGCCTCCCGATTTAACAATGCGCCCTTCGTACAGGACATGGACAAAGTCGGGAACAATGTACTCAAGCAAACGCTGGTAATGGGTGATCAGGATAAAGGCATTGTCATTGGTGCGAAGTTTATTGACGCCGTTGGCCACTACGCGCAGGGCATCAATGTCCAGACCGGAATCGGTTTCATCGAGAATGGCCAGTGAAGGTTCGAGCAGGGCCATCTGGAATATTTCGTTCTTCTTCTTTTCACCTCCCGAGAAGCCTTCATTCACGGAACGTCCGGCCATCTTTTCGGTGATCTCTACCAGTTCTCGCTTCTGTTCAATCTTAGCCAGGAGTTCATGCGGAGGGATGGGATCGCGTCCATGATATTTGCGTTGGGCATTCATGGCGGCTTTCATGAAATTGGTCATACTTACACCCGGTATCTCTACCGGATATTGAAAGCTTAAGAAGATCCCCTCGCAGGCACGTTCTTCGACGCTGAGATCGAAAAGATTCTTTCCCTTGTAAAGAATTTCCCCGTCGGTTACTTCATACGCATTGCTTCCGGCGATCACATTGGCCAGGGTGCTTTTCCCGTTTCCATTGGGTCCCATGATGGCATGCACTTCACCTTTACGTACTTCAAGATTTACTCCTTTTAATATTTCCTTATTATTGATTGAGACTTTTAAATTTTTTATACTTAACAGCATGATCGATCTTGTTTTGTTGATCTTATGGATCGTCCGGTTTAATTGATTGAATGATATATTGTGTTGTGATTAACCTACGCTTCCTTCGAGACTGATGGCAAGTAACTTTTGCGCCTCGATTGCAAATTCCATCGGAAGCTGCTTCAACACCTCTTTGGCATAACCGTTCACAATGAGGCCGATGGCATCTTCCGTACCGATGCCTCTTTGGTTGCAATAAAACAGTTGATCATCCGAAATCTTGGAAGTCGTTGCTTCGTGTTCAACTATGGATGTTTTATTTTCAACCTTGATGTATGGATAGGTATGGGCGCCGCATTTATCGCCCAATAACAATGAATCACATTGAGAGTAGTTGCGGGCATTCTCGGCACGCTTGATGATTTTGACAAGGCCCCTGTAACTGTTGTTGCTCTTGCCGCCTGAAATACCCTTTGAAACAATCGTGCTGCGGGTGTTCTTTCCAAGATGGATCATCTTGGTTCCCGTATCGGCTTGCTGGTAGTTATTGGTGACTGCAACGGAATAAAATTCACCAACCGTGTTGTCGCCGAATAAGATTACACTGGGGTATTTCCAGGTGATGGCAGAACCGGTCTCTACCTGGGTCCAGGAGATCTTGGCGCCGTTGCCCTTGCAAATGCCCCGTTTGGTTACAAAGTTGTAGATACCCCCTTCTCCTTTTTTATTGCCCGGGTACCAATTCTGTACCGTCGAATATTTGACGGACGCATCCTTCAGGGCGACGATCTCCACGATGGCGGCGTGCAACTGGTTCTCATCGCGCATCGGTGCGGTGCATCCTTCCATATAACTGACATAGGCTTCTTCTTCGGCCACAATCAGGGTCCTTTCAAACTGCCCCGTATTGGCTGCATTGATTCGGAAATAGGTCGACAATTCGATTGGGCAGCGTACCCCCTTGGGGATGTAACAGAAAGAGCCGTCGCTGAATACTGCCGAGTTGAGCGCCGCAAAGAAGTTATCGTCGGGTGGAACTACGCTGCCCAGGTATTCCTTTACCAGGTCGGGGTGATTTTGTATGGCTTCGCTCATCGAGCAAAAGATGATTCCATATTTTGAAAGGGTTTCGGAAAAGGTCGTCTTAACCGATACACTGTCAATCACCGCATCTACGGCAACTCCTGCAAGCTTTTTCTGCTCTTCAAGCGAGATGCCCAGTTTGTTGAAGGTGGCGACCAATTCGGGGTCTACCTCTTCGATGCTGGAGAGTTGCTTTTTCTTTTTGGGAGCTGCATAGTAAATGATGTTCTGGTAATCAATGGGCGGATGAGTGATGTGGGCCCATTTGGGTTCCGTCATATTCAACCAGTTCCTGTATGCTTTTAACCTGAATTCCAACATGAATTCGGGTTCGTTTTTCATTTTTGAAATAAACCTTACCGTCTCTTCGGACAGACCGATAGGGGACGTTTCCATCTCGATATCGGTGTAAAAACCATATTTATATTCGCTCTGCGTAATTTCTTTCAGCAGGCTACCGGGTTCTTTTTCCATATCTTAAACAGTTTACAGATACTTATTAAGATTTAATAAAATTAACATCGCAAAGTTAAGAAAATAAGCATTCTGATCAAAGCAAAAATTTGGAATTTAAACATAGAAGTACCTGAATTGTTTAATTGGGGGAAAGAAGTGAAGCACGAAGCTGAAAACATAGGATTCACAGTTTTGAGACAGAATACGTAACTTTGCAAAAATATTTAAAAGACAGCCGATGTTTGAAGATCAGAATGCAAAGCGTACGGAGTTGTCGGAACTTGGGGAGTTCGGACTTATCGACCATATCACTAAAAATGTAATCATACAACATCCGGAGACGGTTTGCGGCATTGGTGATGATGCTGCCGTGATCGATACCAAGGGTAAACAGATGCTGGTTACCTGTGATCTCCTGGCTGAGGGGGTTCATTTCGATCTTACCTATACGCCGCTGAAACATTTGGGGTATAAGTCTGCCGTTGTCAACATATCCGATATTGCAGCCATGAACGGGACGCCTAAACAACTCATTGTCGGTATATCCGTTTCCAACCGGTTTTCGGTTGAGGCGATAGACGAATTGTATGCAGGGATCTTGCTGGCGTGCGAACGTTATAAGGTTGACCTGGTGGGAGGGGATACGACCAGCAGTAAGGCAGGATTGTTTATTTCGGTTACGGCCGTAGGTGAAGCCGAAAACGGAACCGTGGTATACCGTAACACGGCAAAAGAAAATAATTTGATTTGTGTTTCGGGTGATTTGGGTGGAGCCTATATAGGGTTGTTACTGCTGGAACGCGAAAAGAAGGCCTTTGAGGCCAATCCCGACATGCAACCTGAACTGGAAGGGTATGATTATGCGTTAGAACGCCAGCTTAAGCCCGAAGCAAGGATGGATATTGTCCGTGAACTGAAGAAAGCCGGGGTACTGCCCACCGCGATGATTGACATCAGCGACGGCCTTGCTTCTGAAATCCTTCATATCTGCAATGATTCAAAGATGGGCGCCGTCATTTACGAG
>JAUZOX010000355.1 GCA_030706265.1 Bacteroidota bacterium
GATACCCATATCCGGTATTACGAAATATATAAAGGGGTTACGAGTGATTATGAATCGACCTATTCATCCGGAATCAAAGATGTCGCTGCACGGATTGACTTTGATTATGTACCGGCACCCGGTCATTATATCAGGTTCGGAATTTCCGACATCGTGCATCGCTTCAATCCGGGAGTCATGGCTTATGTTCTTGACGCTTCGGGTTCGATTAATAATAATACCTCATTGAATTACGGCGGGAATGTCGTCTATACCCAGGAACAAGGAGTGTATGCAGAAGACGATTATCAGTTCACAAAACGGATAAAGCTGAATGCGGGTCTTCATCTCTCCGGTTTTGCCGTTCAGGACCAATGGTATAAGTCCATTCAGCCCCGGTTATCATTCAACTACATGGTCAATAACCGGTTCTCTATAAAGGCCGCTTATTCGGATATGACCCAATATCTGCACCTTTTATCTAACAGCAACGTCGGGCTTCCTACGGACTTATGGCTGCCCTCGACCAACAGGGTAGCACCGATGGATTCAAAGCAATATGCATTGGGCTTTGTCCATGCCATCGGTTCGATGTACGAACTGAGCATCGAAAGCTATTACAAGACCATGAAAGGCATGATCGAATACAAAGAAGGGGCGGTTTACTGGGGACAGTTCGATGATTGGCAGGACAAAATTGAATCCGGCGATGGTTGGGCGTACGGGTCCGAATTCCTGTTGCAGAAAAAAACAGGCAAAACCACCGGATGGATTGGATATACGCTCTCGTGGAACAACCGGAGATTTGCAAACATCAACAGTGGAAAGACATTTCCGGCCCGGTATGATCAACGCCATGACATCAATATCGTCGTGAATCATCAGTTTAGTCCAAAAGTTGACATGGGCCTGACCTGGGTTTATAGTTCCGGAACGGCTTTCACGCTGAATGCTGAGGAATTTTTATTCTATTCACCCGATAAGCAACAATCCGGAAACATCATCCAAAGTGCAGGTACACGGGATGGATTTCGCATGCCTTCCTATCACCGGCTTGATCTGGGCTTTAACTTTCACCGGAAACGGAGTTGGGGAGAAAGGATATGGAGGATCGGGGTGTATAACTTATACAGCCGCAGGAATCCCTTCTTTATTTATACCAAAAACGAAACCACACTGGATAAATCGGACAACCTGGTTCAAAACATCAGCTTTAAGCAGGTCAGCCTCTTCCCGATCATTCCGTCCATCACCTATAGCTTCAATTTCTAAGACAGACATCGAAATCACAATCGGAACCCTCCTGTAAACCCCTTTGGAAGGCAATATTTACCCCCTATTTATAGTTGGTTAAATTCAGTCTTCGCAGTACCGGTGCGACCGCAGCAGTTACCGACACCACCAGCAAAGTCATGGCCCCGCCAAAGAGCACCGAGGGAACCAATCCCATCAGGCTGGCAGCCAATCCTGACTCAAAAGAACCGATT
Source organism: Bacteroidota bacterium (assembly GCA_030706265.1). Lineage (GTDB taxonomy): Bacteria > Bacteroidota > Bacteroidia > Bacteroidales > Cfx3-03 > Cfx3-03. The sequence goes on from JAUZOX010000355.1 coordinate 1,467, forward strand.
TCATTGGACGAGCCTATAAAAATACTGTTCACGGCTGCAACCCGCCCCCTGACTTCATCTGGAGTCAACAGTTGCAAAATCGTTTGGCGAATAACCACGCTGATATTATCGAACATCCCGCTCAACATCAGGAGGACGATGGAAAGATAAAAATTGGTGGATATGGCAAACAGCAGAATGGAGACGCCAAACCCCGTAACGCCGATCAATAAAGACTTACCGGCTTTTTGCAATGGCGGATGATACGCAAGGAAAAGAGACATGCTGATGGAGCCGATGGCGGGTGCAGCCCTTAACACGCCGAGTCCCTGAGGCCCGACATGCAATATGTCATTTGCAAAGACCGGTAACATTGCGACAGCACCTCCGAACAACACCGCAAACATGTCCAGTGACATGGCTCCCAGCATGACCTGGTTGCTGAAAACAAAACGAAGACCGGATAAGAGCCGGTCCTTCATCGTTTCGACTTTCTCTGAGACCATGATGGGTTTCTTTCTGATCGGAATCAACATAAAGACGGCGAATACTGCAAAACCTAAGACACCGATATAGGCTGCCTGTACCCCTTTAAATCCATAAACCAACCCGCCAATAGCGGGGCCCGTTACTGCACCGATGTGCCAGAGGACGCTGTTCCAGGTTGCAGAGTTGGCATAAAGCGCTCTGGGAACCACCTGTGCCATGAGACCCATGGCCGAAGGATAGATGAATCCTCTTGAAAATCCTCCAAGACCTACTATGATGAAGATAGGCCAAATTCCGAATCTTTTGATAAGCCCGAGTTGTTCAATGCTACAGGCCAGAAGCATCAATGCACCGACGACAAAGACGATTAAAGAAATCAGGATGATGGTTTTCCGGTCGTATTTGTCTGCAATATGCCCTGCAAACAGTGCGATACAAATTGCAGGTATGGCTTCTGCCAAACCGATGAATCCAAGGTCAAGAGGATCATGCGTTAATTCATACATCTGCCATCCGACAATTACGCTCTGCATCAGTGTAGCGATGGTGACGAAAAAACGAAACATCAAAAAATAACTGAATTCCCGTATCTTTAAAGCTGCAAAGGCATCTGTAGATTTATCAAATAGCTCCATTCATCAAATTTTTTGCAAAAATAAGCGTTTACGCAAAGGCAGACGCAACTTTTTGACCCTATGGTTCATCTTATGTTAAGAAATAAACTTATTTGGCATATATATTGTTCTTTTAATTTAAATCTTTCAATTCTTAAGGATATGAAATCAATTTGTCTATTGTTTCTTTTATCTGCGTTTATGATCTCCTGCGCCAAGGAAAAGACACCCATCAACAATATGCAAATCCAACCCATTGCGTTGACGGCTGCACAAAAGGCATTGGTACAGTCAAACAACCAGTTTGCCTTCACCCTATTCAATAAAGCAGGGACGCAAGAGACGAATGATAATCTGTTTATCTCACCCTTCAGTGTCAGCGTGGCGTTGTCGATGACCCTGAACGGAGCAGGAGGATCTACTAAAACCGGGATGGGAAATACATTAGGATTCAGTGGACAGGATCTTATAGCCATTAATGATTACAATAAACTGTTATCAAACCAGTTACAGCATATTGATAATGCGGTGACTTTCAATATTGCAAATTCCATCTGGTATAGAAATACGTTTAGTGTCAGTTCTTCCTTCATTACAACAAACAAAACGTACTATAATGCAGAAGTTTCGGCCCTCGATTTCACCTCTCCTTCAGCCGTAAACACGATCAACAACTGGGTGAGTGCAAAAACGAACAATGCCATTCCAAACATCATCACCATTATTCCTTCTAATATGGTGATGTATCTGATCAATGCGATTTATTTTAAAGGTTCGTGGAGCAATAAATTTGATGCAGCAAAGACCTCAGATCAAAACTTCTATAAGGAAGATCAAACTGTGGTCCAGTGTAAAATGATGACCCAGAATACCACTTTCCCCGTATATACCAATGATACATACACTGCTGTTGAGCTGCCCTATGGTCAAGGAAATTTCCTTATGACGATACTATTACCGAATACCGGAAAGACGACAGCCGATGTGATCACTAATTTTAATGCCGAAAACTGGAATGCTATCAATGATGGACTGGTGCCGACATCTATCCAAATTAACTTTCCCCGTTTCAAAACGAGTTATGAAACAACTTTAAATAGTTTGCTCAGTTCGATGGGGATGGCCGATGCCTTTAACTCAAATATTGCTGATTTCACCGGAATCAATGCACAAGGCGGATTGTATATCAGTGAAGTAAAACACAAAACAATGGTGGAAGTAAATGAAGAGGGTACGGTTGCAGCGGCCGTGACATCTGTTGGTATCACAATAACTGCAATTATGGAACCCAGGATTATCAATGTCAATAAACCATTTGTATTTGTGATCTCAGAAAAGAGTACGGGTGCTATTTTGTTTACAGGCAGGATTATGGATCCTACAAAAGAATGATTGAGTTTAGGAATGCGGTTATGTAATGCAACTACAAGGGC
>JAUZOX010000356.1 GCA_030706265.1 Bacteroidota bacterium
CAAGTTACGGCTATCGCCTAAACTTGAACCAAATATGCTTGCGGCTAAACCTGGACCGGGAATGCATTTTTACAAGTTCCATACGACCGATTAATTCAAATGATTATGCGTATGAAACGAGCATGTTTGGAAATCACAAACACCGATGAACCGAGCATTTATGCGAGCTCTATACGACCAATTAATAAAATAATAACCGTATAAAAATCTTCCATGCGAGTTCCATACGACCTATTTAATAAAATTATTTACGGATGAAAATATGGTCAAAGAGGATCTAAAAGGTTATGGTCGACCTGATTATCAGAATAACGCCGAATATTGCCAATAGTATGCCGACCACATAATTGACCAGGTTCATGAGCTGGGGGGTCATGTATTTTTTTATGCTGGAGGCAATAAATACCTTCAGGACATCGGTGGAAAAGATGGTGATCAGTACACCGCCAAAGAGTGACGAGACGGCGCCGAATTCGGAGCCGTAAGTTCCGGAGATCCCCATCATGATGGTGAACCAGAAAAACCAGACAAACGGATTGGCGAAATTAAGAAAGAATCCTTTGAACAAAAAGGTCAACGGACCCGGTACATGCCTGGCTTCAATCAAATTGTTGGAATCGTTGATCTGCACTTTCCGGGTGAGGGTGACGATGCCGTATATGATCAGGATGGTCCCCCCTATCAGTCCGACCACCAGGCTTTTCTTGCCCTGGTTGAGCAGTTGCGCCGCCCCAAGGTAGCTCAGCACCACAATGAGAAAATCGCTGAGAAAGATGCCGAATGCCAATATCACGCCCGCCCTGGTCCCCCGGTGTAAGCTTGTTTGCAGCAATGCAAACAAGGCCGGGCCCAGCATAACCGCCATGGTCAATCCGATCAGTATTCCTTCGAATAAGGGGTGAATCATTTACGCATTTATTTTTCGAGAGATTTAAGATATTGCGTCCAATGAGTTAGTTTCGTGTTCTTTAATACGCGTGTGAATTTATTCTGGCCGCCTTCTTTGCCGCATTTACGCATGTAGTTATAAAAGACATCCACCGGTAAAACCTTTACAAAGACGTCGCGTATGGCATGTAGCCGCTCGACACGGTAGTCGTCGTTGAGTAGTTTCAGGTTATCGTCGATGAGTTTACAGGCCTGGTCAACATTGATCGGATCATTGGAACCCAGATACCATTGATGGGCAAACATGCTTTCGTCTTTTATTCCTGCGACACAAAACTCGGGTATCGAGACATTGAGTTGCTGTGCCAGCATCTCGATGGCACGGTTCATGTTTTCCTGTGAAAGATGTTCACCGCAGATACTTAGAAAATGTTTGGTCCTCCCGGTGATCACTATTTCGGAGAGCTCTTTGGAGGTAAAACGAATGGTGTCACCGATCAGGTAGCGATATGCACCTGCCACTGAAGTAATCAGCAAAGCATAATCGATGCCCTCTTCGACCTCGTCAATGGTCAGCGACCTGGCATTGGGTTTGAGATTATTGTCGGCATCGAAATTGTCATCGGTAAAGGGAACAAATTCAAAGAAGAGGCCATTATCGAGGACAAGCTGCATGGCGTTGGCATTGGGCCGGGTTTGATAGGCCATAAACCCTTCGGATGCAAGATAGGTCTCGATGTAGGTGATCGGGTGGTCCAACAGCTTCTCAAAGCTTTTCACATAGGGGGTGAAAGAGACACCACCGTGAACATAGATGGAAAGATTGGGCCAGATGTCGTGAATGGTTTTTAAATTGTATTCCTTGATGATGCGTTCCATCAGGATTTGCAACCATGCCGGGACGCCCACGATGACGCCGATATCCCAACTGCCGGCATTGGCAACGATTTCATCGAGCTTGGTCGTCCAGTTTCTTTCCCTGGAAATGCGCTTTCCGGGTTTATAGAAATGCTGAAACCAGAAAGGGATATTCCCTGCCGTGATGCCGGATAGATCGCCTTCATAATAGGTTCCGTTGAATTCCAGATTGGTGGATCCCCCCAGCATCAGGATGCCTTTCTGATAAAACTCACGGGGAAAATCATAACGGGCCAATGAAAAGATCTGCCGGGTACTGGTTTTTTTGATCGCCTTCAGCATTTCGTCGGTCACGGGAATGTATTTGCTGGCGGCTTCGGAGGTACCCGAACTCAAAGCAAAATATTTTACTTTACCCGGCCAGCATACATAACTCTCGCCATTTAGGGTACGGGACCACCAGGATTTGTGAATGGAATTGTAATCGAAGAGCGGAACTCTTTTCTGGAAATCGCTGATGACGTTTTTACTCCTGATCAGTTCTTCAAAGCCATATTCCTCTCCGAATGCAGTATTTTGAGCCTTTTTAAGCATCTTAAGCAGCGTCTTTTCCTGCAATTTTATCGGACTTCGCTTCCGGTATCCTTCGACAGGCAATTTACTTCCCAACTCGATAGCGCTTTTGATGATGGATCCTAAAATGGGCATATATTTTAATTTTTTATGTTTACGAGGTGATAAAATTAGTTAAAATTATTAAAACGCTTCTCCAAAAAACAACTTTAATGGGTTAGGGAAACTGACTGCAAAGTTGAGCATTTCTTTTTATCTTTAATTCCTAAAGATTTATAAAAATGAGATTGTGAAAGGGGGGGTGCCCGAAGACGCCATCTTTAGCTGTTGGCTGTTAGCTGATAGCTATTGGCTGTTAACTGTTAGCTGTTGGCTGTTGGCTATTGGCTTTACGCTATCAAGCAACCATTCCCAAACTTTATGAAGAAACGCTTTGATAGTTTGGGGGTGGGGTAACTTAACATTGATCCTAAACAGACGATTCTTTGCGCTTTACACGCGGATGGCCAACAGGGCCATCCCTACAGAATGCCGTTCTCATCATGTAGCTGTATCCGTTGCTTCAATGGTGTTTTCTTTAATATGTTTAGGGTTTTCGGTTTTCTCCTTGCTGTCCAATTTCTGAAAATCCCTACAAAACATAAATAAACACAAAGTAATTTCTTTGAGTAAACTTCAATAAAGGTCTCGTATGGACTTAGAAATTAAAGAACATTAATTGAATACGATATGATTAAAACGGGTTTTGAAAATTCAAACAGCCGTAAAAGTCATTCTTGCGAGATCCATACATCCGATGTAATACTAAATTATATATTTGTATGAACCAAGCATACATGCGAGTTCCATAAGACCCATTTATTAAAATTATTTCCTTATGAAGCATCTTTTTAAAACCCTGATACGGATCATCGGTATTATCCTGTTAATAGTGGCAGGGTTTCTGGGCTATGTCACCCTGGGAAAATATAAACCGGGAAAGATTGAAGCACTGGCCATTCATGCCCCAACACTAAAAAGCAACAATGCAGCAAAGGAGGTATATAATCTCCTGACCTGGAACATCGGTTACGCAGGCCTGGGCAAGGAGATGGATTTCTTTTACGAAGGAGGCAAAATGGTAAGGCCATCGTCTGCCCTAAGCCAACAATATTTCAAGAACATATTGAATGAAATAAAGGGTGCGGATACGGCGGATTTTATATTCCTCCAGGAGGTCGATAAGGCTGCCAAAAGGACCTTTTACAGAAATGAGGTTCAGGCTGTACAAGACAAATTGAATGATTATTACAGCGTATTTGCCGTTAACTATGACGTCCCCTTTGTGCCTGTCCCCATCACGCAGCCAATGGGAAGGGTAAAGGCCGGACAGATGACACTGAGTAAAATGGCTCCCGACAGTGCAAAACGATATGCTTTGCCGGGCAGTTACGGATGGCCTAAGCGGTTGTTTTTATTAGACCGGTGCTTCATCCTTACTCAGTTTACTCTCCCCTCGGGTAAAAGGCTTTCGCTGATCAACCTGCACAATTCGGCTTTTAGCGATGCGGTTCAGGCAAGGCAGCAGGAACTGGTTATTTTGAAAAGACTGATGGTCGATCTATACCGGCAAGGACAATATGTGATCGCGGGGGGCGACTGGAATCAGAATCC
>JAUZOX010000357.1 GCA_030706265.1 Bacteroidota bacterium
TAAAAAAAACATGGTCACTACTTCATATGTGAAGCCTGAGATGCAGGCGCTTAACGAAGAAGCCAAGGCTGCAGGGATCATTATATTAAACGAGCTGGGTCTTGATCCGGGCATTGATCATATGTCGGCAATGCGGATCATTGATACGATCCATTCAAAAGGGGGAAAAGTGGAAGAGTTTTATTCGTTATGCGGGGCATTACCCGCACCCGAAGCAGCTACAAATCCGTTTAAGTATAAATTCTCATGGAGTCCTAAGGGGGTTGTCATGGCAGGGAACAATGATGCCCGGTATTTGAGGTATGGAAAAGTAGTTGAGATCCCAACCGAAAAACTGTTTAAAAATCCAATTAAAGTTAATTTTGAAGGGGTTGGTGAACTGGATGTTTACCCTAACCGCGATTCCATTTCATATGTTGATATTTACGGTATTCCTGAAACACGGACCGTGTTTAGGGGAACTTTTCGTTTTCCGGGTTGGTGCGAAACAATAGATTGTATGAAACAATTGGGGCTGATCAGTTACGAAAAGCACAACCTGGAAGGGATGAGTTATGCCGATATGATGGCGTTGTTGATCAATTCAACACATGCCGAAAATATCAAAGAAAAAGTTGCAAAATACCTGGGCATCAGCATTGACGCTTATTGTATTAAGGCACTTGAATGGCTGGGCCTATTTTCCGACCAGCAGATAAACCGGCAGATAGATTCCACTTTTGAAGTCACATCTGACCTGATGATTGAAAAGATGGGGCTTGGAGATGAAGAACGGGATATGGTCATCTTGCAGCATAACTTCCTGGCATCCTATCCTGATGATAGCCGGGAAGTGATTCGTTCACGTATGCTCGATTTCGGAACTCCAGCAACGTTTACCTCAATAGCCAGGACCGTTGCTCTTCCGGCAGCGATTGGTGTTGAAATGATCCTGAACGGACAAATTAAGGTTAAAGGCGTATTCCGACCAACCATACCGGAAATTTATAATCCAGTTCTGGATAAACTTGAAGAGCTTGAAATTAAGATGGTTGAAGAATATGGACTCCCTCTGAGCGAGAACATTCAATCGTGATCCTGTTTTAACAATTCTTATCCTTCTAACTGTTTGGGCATTGCGTTTGCTATGTCCAAACCGTTTATCTTTGCAAAAAAACAATAAATGGCTTTTATCAGTAGATTACTTGGTTTTGGATTAGGATGGGCCCTTGGAGGACCGATCGGTGGCATCCTTGGTCTTATTTTCGGATCAATGGTAGATTCGGCAACTACAGGGATTTATACCGGTAGCGGTGATCAGTTTAATGGCAATAATATTACTCATCCCGGCGATTTCAGCGTTTCATTGTTAATATTATCCGCTGCCGTGATGAAGGCAGACGGAAAACTTTTACGTTCCGAATTAGATTATGTTAAGAACTTCTTCGTTAATCAGTTTGGCATTGAGGTTGCCGAAGACCGAATCAAGGTCTTACGGGAAATTCTTAAACAGGACATTGATTATCTGCCTGTTTGTGAACAAATAAGGCAGTATATGGATTATCCGTCACGTTTGCAGTTGATGCATTATCTCTTTGGACTTGCAATGGCTGATAATCAGCTTGATGAAACTGAGTTGTCGTTGCTGAACCGGATGGCGGGAATACTGGGTCTACCGGGACAGGAATTCGAGTCGATCAAGGCGATGTTTGTTAAGGATAATGATGCTGCATACCGGATCCTTGAAATTTCACCCGATGTCTCTGACGAAGAGGTCAAGAAGGCCTATCGTGCGATGGCCATGAAACATCATCCGGACAGGGTGGCTCATCTTGGCGAAGAAGTACAATATGCTGCAAAAGAGAAATTTCAAAAAATCAATCAGGCCTATAACGATATCAAGAAAACCCGGGGATTTAACTAAAAGCACGGCAATACCCCCGGTATACTTCTAGCGGGTTTGGTCAGAATTTCAGGGTTAATTCATACGCATTAAATGAATTAATTAACAAAAATTCAGATATATACTTATATTGATCGAAGACCACTATATAAAAAATTTTATTGCTTGGCCCTGAGTCTCTTTAGGATTTATAAGTCAATTTGATTTTCAGTTCGGCTGTCAGAATTGTCAATTCAGCTCCCAATGTGACTATTCTGTAATATTTTCTATGTGCACTCAAAATTGAATAGTTAATTTTGATCCATAAATAAGAACCACATCATGAGAAATTTTAATGCAATACCATTGCTGATAGGAGTATTCCTGATTGTACTTGGAGCTTCATTTTTTGCTGAAGAAATTTTCCAAATTGATATTCCTGTTTTTAGGTTGTCTGTTGGATTTGGCTTTATCATTGTCGGTATGCATATTATTACCAGAAAAAGCAGGCATAATTTTACGCCGGATGAGGCCAAGGTCGTTTTTGAAGACAGACCTTTTGATGCCCAGTTTGTCCGCCCCAGTTATAGTGTTGTTTTTGGTTCCAGTTTGGCTGATTTTTCAAACTTACCGGCAGGTGAGAACAAAGTTGTAGAGGTAAAATGTGTCTTTGGAGAGTTTAGAGTGAAGATAAATCCCAAAGCCAATGTACAGATTCTTTCTAAAGCGGCCTTTGGAAGTATTGAATTTCCTGATACCAGTACATATTCATTTGGCGATCACATGTGGAGATCCTCTTATTTTGATCCTTCACAACCCACTCTAACAATCAGAGCCGAAGTCGTTTTTGGTTCAATCAAGGTTGCAAGCTATTTATAAAAAAATTCTTTTTTTGGTTGTTGCATATTTTCCGTGCAGTAGTAGTAATAAAACAATTACTATTGCACGTTTTTTTATTTTTTCCTCTATAAATCCTTTTGTTGTTAACCTTCATTGCCGCCCGCAAGCAGGGGAGACATCTTGAACTTCGAGTTCGGCTCCAACTATGTCTTTGGTGGCGGTCTTGATTTTTATTCGGTGGGTGTATGAACCCGATTATTATGTAAGTTTGTAATATGAAACGAGCATGTTTGGAAACACAAACACCGATGAAACGAGCATACATGCGAGCTCCATACGACCAATATAATCAACTTATTTTCGTATGAAAATAGTAGCACTTGAAAATTTCGGATTATCCCTGGATCAAATCTCATACTTATCCGCCGGATTTGAATCACTGGGACATACATTCAGTTTCTTCGAAAACAGAAGCGAAGAAGAAGATACAATCATTGAAAGAGCCACGGATGCCGAAATATTGATTGTTTCCACCATCCGGATTTCCGAAAAGGTCATTCATTCTTGTCCCAAGCTCAAGATGATAGCCGTAGCCTTTACGGGATGTGATCATATTCCGCTTGCCTTATGTCGCGAAAAAGGCATCCTGGTCAGCAACGCTGCCGGATATTCTACGCGTGCAGTAGCCGAATTGGCAATCGGTATGATGATAGACCTGCTGCGCAGGATAACCATGTTCAATACTGAAACCCGACAGGCTATGGGACGCGGTATTTTTTTGGGAAGAGAGCTATCCGGAAAGACAGTAGGAATCATCGGAACAGGTGCAATTGGGATGAATGTGGCACGGATTCTTAAGGCCTTTGGTTGCGAGGTTGTTGCATACAGCAGAAGCAAAAAATCTGAAGCTGGAGAATTGGGCATCCAGTATTTAAAGTTAAACGAGGTGTTGGCCGTCAGCGATATTATAACCATCCATACTCCATTAACACCTCAAACCCAAAATCTAATTGGTGAGCGGGAATTGGGCTTGATGAAATCAACGGCGATATTGATCAACACAGCACGTGGGGGAGTGGTCAATCAGGCTGCATTGGTTAAAGCATTGAATGAAAAAAAGATTGCCGGGGCAGCTTTAGACGTTTTCGACAAAGAACCTCCTTTGCCTGTTGACCATCCTTTATTATTTACCCCAAACACCGTTGTCGTTCCTCATATTGGTTATGCTACACAGGAAGCGATAAAAGA
>JAUZOX010000358.1 GCA_030706265.1 Bacteroidota bacterium
TCGGTTACCGATTCAGCCACTTTTACCTTTTTGCAGGCCAAAACGATGGCCGATTGTTTTCAGGGCGAAGCTCCCGGCTACTATCTTTATTCACGTCATTGGAATCCCTCAAATAAATATCTCGCTGATGCCATGGCGGCGCTGGAAGGCACGGAGTCGGCCTGGGTTACAGGATCGGGGATGGGCGCCATTACGACCGCAATTTTACAGCTTTGCAGCACGGGAGATCACATCGTGTCGACCGTTACTTGTTATGGCGGCACCTATGCTTTTCTGAAAAACTATCTTAAAAAGTTTCAAATAGAGGTCACTTTTGTCGATATCACGGACCTTGATGCCGTGAAGGCTGCAATTCGTCCCAATACCAAAATGATTTATACCGAAACGATGACCAACCCGATGTTGCAGATTTCGGACATTCCGGCATTGGCGGCAATAGCAAATGAAAACCATATAAAGCTGATGGTCGACAATACGTTTACTCCTTTGATTGTTTCTCCTGCAAAGTTGGGCGCACATATTGTGGTATACAGCCTCACCAAATATATTAATGGTAAGAATGATTGTGTCGCTGGTGCAATCTGTGCCGATAATGCTTTTATCAATTCGCTTATCGATGTTACGGTTGGTACGGCAATGTTGTTGGGGCCGGTCCTGGATCCGCTCCGTTCATCATCGATCCTGAAAAATATGCACACGTTACATATTCGTATGCAGCAACATAGCAAGAATGCGTTTTACCTGGCCGGAAAATTTAAAGAAAAAGGATTGAGGGTGGTATATCCGGGCTTTGAAGATCATCCGGGGCATGATACGCTAAAAAAAATGATGAGTCCCGATTTTGGTTGGGGCGGGCTTGTGGGATTGGATGTAACCAAAGCCGAGATAGCCAGTGAGTTTATGGAAAAAATGGAAATGGCCGGTGTGGGATATCTTGCGGTAAGCCTTGGCTATTTCAAGACGCTATTCAGCAATTCGGGTAAAAGCACCTCCAGCGAGGTCCCCGAAGATGTTCAGCGCAATATGGGCTTATCCGAAGGGTTTGTTCGTTTTTCAGTGGGCCTGGATCATGATATTGAACGCAGCTGGAAAAAAATAGAAGGGTGCATGAAAGAAATGCAAATGATATAAGGAGTTACTTGATATTTCTTTCTCTCGAATAATCTATCCAGTGATTCTTTATGTAAAGATAAAGCTCATAGTCGTTGACGGTGACCAGAAAGGGCAGTGTCACGTTGCAATAGCTCATAAAGTCTTTGATCAGATTAGGATCATCCCGGCCAATGATGAGTGATACTATTTCAGGATTATATCTTTTTGCGATTTGCTGGTTGGTGTTATCTTCTGCGATTAACTTCTCATATTTACGTCTTTCCTTGGCCTCGCGGCTGAAGAGATCCCAAAGAAGGGTGGCCGGTCCCGGAAGGGTTAACCCTGATTGAGGAACGGCCCCAATTTCTTCTTTCCGGTTGATTTTTAACCTGGAGAGGGCCATTTCCTGTTTATCCTTTTCCGGGAGCTGCATGTTAAGGAAATATCTTTTCATGCCCTCTTTGGTTCGAAAAGGCAGCACCGTGACCGACGGCAACATATAGATCTTGGTCATCAGGCGTATCCTCACATAGGATTCGGGTTTACGAGGGTCGAGCGTGCTGGTTGCAAGCAGATAATTTTCAAAGCCTACGGCACTGATTTGAAGGGTATCGCCACGGTTACATTTAAAGTTGAAATTGCCATTCTCATCGCTGATGGTACCATAGGGATGGCTCAGGTCTATGATATGCACGAAAGATATACCCAGGGTATCGCGGACAGATGTTATACGACCGGAAAGTTTGACCTGTGATCTCTGCCCCTGGGCATTAATATGCAGCAGTGTGACAAAGACAAAGACGATACCGAGTAATATTCGCATGCGTTGTGGCGTTGAGTGAGTAAAATTAAGCAAACTATCGAATTTAAATCAAGTAATAAAGATGTTTAACAAAAATTAAGATTGATTTGTTGCAGATTATGTGCTTTGCGCGGAGAATATTAACTTCGCAGATCAAAAGAGCATGGTGGTATACTCCATCACCGGTAAAAATCTTTTTATGCGGGTTCCGTCAGGCAGATGTAATACAAATTATTTACAGATGAAGATATTATAATGGGTGAAGCGTTAAATATATTACATCAATATTGGAATTTTAAAGCTTTCCGCCCACGTCAGGAGGAAATCATTCAGTCGGTGCTGAATGGCCGGGATACCCTGGCTTTGTTGCCGACGGGTGGTGGAAAATCATTGTGCTTTCAGGTCCCGGCCATGATGCTTGATGGTTTGTGTCTGGTGGTCACGCCATTGATTGCACTCATGAAAGATCAGGTCGAAGCGCTTAAACATAAAAATATCCCGGCAGCAGCAGTTTATTCAGGCATGTCGCGTTTTCAGATTGAAGTGACCCTTGACAACGCCATCGCAGGAGGACTGAAATTTCTGTACATCTCACCCGAACGGCTTGCTACCGAAGTATTCCGGTACAGGCTTCAACGAATGAAAATCTGTATTCTTGCGGTCGACGAAGCACATTGCATTTCACAATGGGGATATGATTTCAGACCTCCCTATCTGCTGATATCGGAAGTACGCGCTTTACTGCCCGGCGTTCCTGTGCTGGCGCTCACCGCCACCGCAACACCTGCGGTTGTGGATGACATTCAAAGCAAATTGCTTTTTAAGAAGCCCAATGCCATAAAAGCAAGTTTCTTACGTGAAAACCTTGCCTATTTGGTATTTAAGGAAGAGAACAAACTTGGCCGGTTATTGCGCATTGTCAGCAAGGTAAAGGGAAGTGGGATAGTTTATGTCCGTAGCCGGAAAAGGGCAGGGGAGATAGCCCAGTTTTTAGTTCGGAACGGCCTCTCAGCCGATTATTACCATGCCGGACTCGAGCCACAGGTAAGGGCCAGGAAACAGGAAGCCTGGATGCAGAACAATTCCAAAATAATGGTTGCAACCAATGCATTCGGAATGGGAATCGATAAGCCCGATGTCAGGTTCGTGATTCACATGAGCGTGCCCGATAGCCTGGAATCCTATTTCCAGGAAGCCGGCCGGGCCGGAAGAGATGAAAAACCGGCCTGGGCTGTTCAACTCTATGAACAGTCAGATCTCATCGACCTTCAACGAAACTTTGAACTGTCCTATCCCGAGATCGCTGTAATCCGAAATGTATATCAGGCTCTGGGTAATTATCTTCAGTTGCCTGAAGGGAGCGGAAAAGATTCCTCATTCGATTTTGACATCACCGATTTTTGCAAACAATACAATATGCCTCCCGTAACCGTTTTCAGTTGCCTGAAATTCATGGAGCGTGAGGGATATCTTATTTATGATGAAGATATCGACACCCAGTCACGCATACACATCGCCGTAAATAAACCTACACTTTACCGGTTTCAGGTGGAAAACAAGGCATATGATCTTTTCATAAAACTGTTATTGAGGACTTATGGTGGAGCGTTGTTCAGTGAATTTCTGGTCTTCAATGAAGACTATATGGCCCGGAAGCTGAATTTAAGTATGGATAAAGTAAAGCAGTATCTTCGATATATGCAAAACCTTGGACTCATTCATTATGATCCCTGCAAGACAAAGCCCCAGATTATTTTTACCACAGAACGTCTGAACACGAACGACGTGGTCTTTTCTCATGCTACCTTCCGCGATTTAAAGATGAGGGCAGCCGAAAGGCTTGATGCCATCACAAACTATGTATCCTCCTCGCTCGTTTGCCGGAGACAGACTTTGCTTGCCTATTTTGTGGAGGAAAACAGCAAACGGTTCGGTAAGTGTGATGCCTTTATCAGCCTGAAAAAGCTGCAAATGGATTTAACGGATGCTGAGGCTGTAATCAACAGATTGAAACCGCGTCTTCAACAGGGATGGTGCTCCTTAAACGA
>JAUZOX010000359.1 GCA_030706265.1 Bacteroidota bacterium
ATGGCAAACTGGTCTTATACCCGTTGAACAGCCTCGAACTGTATTCCGAGGCAACGGATCCTGTTGAAGTTGTATCAGGATTAAAACGCGTCACCGAAGAGATCCTTTCATTCCCTGATGGCGTCATCCCTGCTGACACCAAAAAATGGTTCACTGCTTTTTCCAACCACATCCCCGATATCAATTTCGAAATCCGGAATAATAAAACGGTGATAAAACCGGCGAAAGAATATGGTACCGTACACAATGCAACTGATTTTCCGGAGATGTATACAGTCTGGCCTTACGGCATTTATCATATCGGGAAGACAGAAGGTCTGGCCGAAGCAAACAGCACCTGGGAAAACCTGCCCGATAACCGCAAGGCCGCCTTACAGTTCTGGAGCTGGATGTGTACCCCCATCTATACGGCTGTCATGGGTCGTAACGGGGATGCCCAACGTCTGATATTGGAAAAGCTGAGCGACAAGAATGCAAATCTGAAATTCACCGCTTTCTTTGGCCCGGGACACGACTGGATACCGGACCACAATTGGGGCGGTTCGGGAATGGTCGGTTTACAAAACATGCTGGTATACAACGACAAATCACAGATGTACCTGTTTCCGGCCTGGCCAAAGGAGTGGGATGTCACTTTTAAACTGCATAGCCCCAACCAAACTACCGTCGAATGCGACTATCGTAATGGCAAGATTACCCTCCTGCATGTTTCTCCCGATGCCCGAAAGAATGATTTAAAAATCTGGAACAAAGCAAAATAACTATAAATCAAATATATCTAATTTACATGAAAATCAAAACTCCCCTCCTCTCTGCAATGCTGCTCATCGGGATCCTCCTTTTCGGATCGGGATCCGCTAATGCTCAGGATGCCTCTATGAAATCCTTTTTGAAACCGGCTGTCAAAGAAGGCGGTTTTAAAATGGATGGTTACTTTTTATGGTGTCCCTCCGTCATCAAAGTCGGCGATACGTACCATATGTTTTGCTCCCGTTGGCCGGCCTCGGTAGGCATGAATGGCTGGACAAAATATTCAGAATGTGTCCGTGCTACTTCCAAAAATCTTTATGGCCCTTACAAGTTCGAAGAAGTCGTCTTGCAAAAACGCGAAGGTGAATGGGACAATGCCCGGATTCATAACGTAAAAATCATGAAGATCGGATCAAAGTATGTGATTTATTATATCTCATCAAAAATGAATACAGGCTATGCTTATGCCGATAAGATCACCGGCCCCTGGACGCGCATTGACAAGCCTGCTGTCCATGTGACCAACCCGGCGGTCGTAGTTAAACCCGACAACACCATTTACGTAATTGGCCGCGGCGAAACACCCGACAAGCTGGATATCGCCACTGCCTTTACCGCACCTGCTTTTAACGGCGCCTATTCCATTTTGAAAGGAGGAACCAATGTATTGCCCAACAACTACGAACTCGAAGATCCAACCATCTGGTGGGCAAACAATCAATATAACATGTTGTGCAACGATTGGAACGGGAAAGCCACAGGCTTGTTCAAAGGCGGTGCACAGTATTATTCTAAGGATGGGATAAATTATGTACTGGTATCAAAAGAGCCGGTTTTTACAAAAACCATCGAATTTGACGATAAGACCACCGAGACTTTCAGCCGTCGCGAGCGTCCATTTGTCTACATCAATGAAAAAAATGAAGCAACGGCCTTATTGACCACCTGTCTGCCAAAAGATGGTCCAGCCCGGATCATCATCCAACCCATAGACAATTATTACCCTAAAAATTAAAAAAATTCAATTACTTTTGGGCCCGAAGTCAAATCATATACCATTTTTATTTATGAACAGGGCACATTAAGAAATATTAATAACGGTATAAACCTTATTATGTGCGAGTTCCATACAATCATTATATTACAAATTATTAACGTATGAAAACAACTTTACAATTGCTGGCAATCCTTTTGGCGTTCCAGTTCAATACGGGATTTGCCCAGTCTTCAAAAGGCGATGCTGATTTAAGCAACTGGCCCAAAGGAAAATCACCTCAGGAAATCGGCAAATTGGTTGCCGAAAGGTTCATTGCCACAGAGCAAGCCGTTTTAAACCGGCCAACACCTCCAAAGACGATTATCTATCCCATGACCTGTACATGGTATGGTGCATTGACATTTGCAAAGGAAAGTAAAGACAAACCTTTGGCCGAACAGCTTGTAAGACTCTTTGACCCGTTGCTTGGTGCAAAATCATCCGCGATCCCCTCACCTGTCCATGTGGATGCCACGGTTTTTGGGGCCGTCCCGTTTGAGTTGTATATTCAGACCAAAGAAAACCGGTACCTTGAATTGGGAAAAAGATCGGCCGACAATCAATGGGCTAAACCCGATTCGGCCAGGGCAAAGGGTGATGCACTCAAATTCTGGGAAAAAGGATTGTCATGGCAAACCAGATTATGGATCGACGATATGTTCATGATCACGGCAGTCCAAACCCAGGCCTACCGGGCAACCGGCGATGTGAAATACATAAATCGTGCAGCAAAGGAAATGGTTCTTTATCTCGATTCGCTACAACGTCCCAACGGACTGTTTTATCATGCACCCGACGTACCTTTTTATTGGGGACGTGGAAACGGATGGATGGCCGTTGGCATGAGCGAAATCTTAAGGTCATTGCCAAAGGATAATCCCGACCGTCCAAGGATCATGGCAGGTTATAAGAAAATGATGGCAGGTCTTTTGAAGAATCAGGCAGCCACCGGCATGTGGAGACAATTGATCGATGATCCTCAGTCCTGGGAAGAAACATCCGGAACCGGGATGTTCACCTTTGCCATGATCACAGGTGTAAAGAATGGTTGGCTCGATAAAAAGACATACGGTCCTGCCGCCCGCAAAGCCTGGTTGGCATTGATCGGCTATCTTGATGAAAACCACGATATCCGTGAAGTCTGCGAAGGTACCAATAAGAAAAACGATCATCAATATTATCTTGACCGGAAACGGAACGTCGGCGACCTTCACGGACAGGCTCCTGTCTTGTGGTGTGCCTCGGCATTATTGCGTTAACGGTTGAAAGTCTTCATACTAAATTGTCAAACACATTGATACATAAAGCCATCCCTGAGGCATATCGCAATCCCAAAGGGATGGCTTTTATTTTATCTTTGTGTCGGTTAAGCTCATCAGAGCTGTATTATTAGCTTAGCAAAATCATCTTTCAACGCAATGTTCAATAAAAATAATTTGATAAAACTTTGCCTGGCGCTGTTGCTGACAGGCTACGCCGCTCTGACAAATGCTCAGACCGTAAACTGGACCGAGGTGGCTCCCGGTGTCTGGAAGACCATTGTCGGCAATCCGGAATCCTTTAATCTTTTGAATGCGGCAGGAATTCAGCCGAATACGGAGGCGCTCCGGAAGCTGGGCACGACTCCTTTTCCATTATCCAATGCAGATATAGCAGCCGAAGTGAGCAATGGACAAACTTTCCTGCGCTTCCCGCTTGAAAGGGAAGAACAGATCTTCGGTTTCGGGTTGAATTTTAAGACGGTTTATCAACGCGGCAGGATTCTGGAACTGCATGTCGACCACTATGGCGGAGTGGATAATGGCCGCACGCATGCACCGGTCCCTTTTTATGTTTCGGACAAAGGATATGGCGTATTTGTCAACAGCGCCAGATACCTGAAAGTATGGGCCGGATCGGCCGTCCGGAAAGACAGCCCCAATGCTCCCGAGCCCCGCGACCGTAACACAGACAAGAAATGGACTTCAAAGCCTTATTCCGATGCGGTCGAAATCCTGGTACCTTCCGCCGGAGTCGAGGTCTATGTCTTTGCCGGTCCCACCGCTCTCGATGCCGTACGCCGTTATAACCTCTATTCGGGGGGGGGCAGCCTGCCTCCACGCTGGGGCCTGGGATTCACCCAACGCGTGCCCACCCTTTCGAC
>JAUZOX010000036.1 GCA_030706265.1 Bacteroidota bacterium
AACATTGCCTCGGTAGATAAGTTCTGGAAATTCCTGATTGAGACCTTAAAGGCGATTCCAGTCAAATAACTTTTTCAAAATAATTTGAACCGCTATTTGGATTTCAACAAATTTACGGTATCTTTGCAATCCCAAAAAAGAGTTAAAAGATGAAAAGGACATTTCAACCCTCGCAGAGAAAAAGAACTAACAAGCATGGATTCCGTGAAAGAATGGCATCTGCTAATGGTCGCCGTGTATTGGCTAGCCGTCGCGCTAAAGGAAGAAAGAAATTGACTACTTCTGACGAGAAGAGTTTGAAGTAAGCTTAAGATAATCCTACTTATACGAAGACATATGATAACAAAAAGGGAGGCGATGCCTCCTTTTTTGTTATCATATGTCTTCGATTATTTCACAAAAAGTAATAACTTCGCACGCAAATGGCATTGATTTGCCAATCACGAACGAGATATTATACCATGTTTATTAAAATTTTTATATTCATCATCGTTGTTTACTACCTGACCAAGGGGTTGGTAAAAATGATCCTTCCGCATATCATCAAGCAACAGATGGATAAATTTCAATCTCAATTCAATCAACAGGCTCCCGGTTATCAGCAAAAGAAAAACCGAAAAGAAGGGTCTGTTACCGTCGAGAAAGTTCCACCAAAGTCGAATCACCCAATGGGTGATGACGACTATGTTGATTATGAAGAAATTAAATAAACCAATTCGCATTTAACACGTCCATTTATTTATGAAGAATCCTGTTTATCAGAAGCTATGGCCTGTAGCTGCAGCCGTAGTCCTTTTTCTGTTTATCACTCTGGCTTATTTCCATCCACTCTTTGAAGGCAAACGCCTGTTTCAGAGTGATATTTCCCATTTCATGGGCATGTCTAAAGAAATTGTCGACTACCGTGCCAGTACCGGCAAAGAGCCCCTGTGGACCAATTCGATGTTTGGCGGGATGCCGGCATACCAGATTTCAACTATCCACAAGGGTAACCTGATGACCTATATCGACACGATTCTTCAGGCAGGTCTTCCACGACCGGCCGGATTTGTATTCCTGTATTTCATCGGATTTTTCATCCTCATGATGGCCATGGGGATGAAACCATGGTTGAGCATCGTGGGATCCGTCGCGTTTGCGTTCTCCTCCTTCTTCTTTATTGTGATCGTGGCGGGGCACAACAGTGAGGCGCATGCCATTGCCTATATGGCTCCGGTCATTGCCTCCATCCTGCTGGCATTCCGGAAGAAATACCTGCTGGGAGGGGCCCTCATGGCGCTCTTCCTCTCATTGCAGATCAACGCCAACCACCTGCAGATAACCTATTACCTTGCTTTGATGTCATTGATCATCGGGGTTTATTACCTGGTTGTCAAAATCAGGGAGAAACAATTACCCGATTTCTTTAAGGCATTAGGGGTATTGTTTGTAGGTGCCCTGCTGGCGATAGGTCCGAATATTTCCAACCTTTGGACTACCATGGAATATACTTCCTATTCCACACGCGGACAGTCGGAGCTTACCGATCATGCCCATCAAAAGACCAGCGGACTGGACAGGGACTATGCAACACAGTGGAGCTACGGGGTCGATGAATCGCTGACGCTGTTGATCCCCAATGCAAAGGGAGGCGCTTCGGATGCTCTGGGAAACTATCCTTCGGCCATGGCGCCCGTAAAGGATGAATTGAAAGGCATTATCGCACAGAACCATAGTTCGTACTGGGGCGATCAGCCCTTTACCTCGGGTCCTGTTTATGTCGGCGCCTTTATCGTATTCCTGTTTATACTCGGGATGTTCATCGTTGAAGATAAGCTTAAATGGCCCTTGTTTGCCGTCTTTGCATTGTCTTTGCTATTGGCCTGGGGCAAGAACTTTGCATTCATGACCAATCTATTCCTCGACTTCGTCCCGGGATACGCTAAATTCAGGGCGCCTACCATGATTCTGGTATTGGCGGAACTGGTAATGCCCATTGTGGCCATTCTGGGCTTAAAGAAAATCATCGAACAACCTGAGATCCTCAAGACCAAAAAACTTTATGTCTTTATCAGCCTCGGCCTTACAGCCGGAGTTTCCCTGCTGCTGTATATTTTCCCCGGTACCTTCAGTTTGATCAGCAAAACGGACTTAGCTGCATTTGCCGCATATACCAAGCAAGGTGCTCCCGAATCGGTCATCAGTGACCTGACGGCCAATCTGGAATTAGCCCGGAAAACGATTCTCAGCGCCGATGCCATCAGGAGTTTCTTATTCGTGATGATTGGGGCAGGCTTGCTATGGCTGTATATGAAAAAATTAATTAAAGCCAATTTGTTAATCGTGCTTGTCACGTTATTGATCATGATCGACATTATCCCCGTAGACTCACGCTATCTGGGCGTCAAGAACTATGACCGTAAGACGGTGGTTGAAAATCCTTTCCCTGCAACCATGGCGGATGAATTGATCCTTAAGGATAAAGATCCCGATTTCAGAGTGGCTAACGTAGCCGCAAACACATACCAGGATGCCAGCACATCGTATTATCATAAATCCATCGGCGGATATCACGCTGCCAAATTGAAAAGGTATGATGAGTTGATCCAGTACCAGTTATCAAAAGGGAACATGGAAGTATTCAATATGCTCAACACCAAGTATATTATTGTTCCGGACTCTGCAAGCGGCGGCATTCCAAAGCTTAATTCAAATGCGCTTGGCAATGCATGGTTTGTCAGGGGATATAAAATCGTTCCCAATGCGGATGCAGAAATGAATTCCTTATCCAGCTTCAAGGCAAAGGAGACTGCAATCATTGACAGTCGTTTTGAAAATCAACTGCAGAACTTTAAGTTCTCAAACGATACCACCGGTACGATCCAACTCAAGAAATACGCTCCCAATGACCTGGTCTACGAATCCAAATCCAAAACCGATCAGCTGGCCGTATTCTCCGAAATATATTATGCCAAAGGATGGAATGCTTCGATCGATGGCAAGCCGGCACCCTACCTCAGGGCCAATTATGTCCTGCGGGCCATGGTAGTCCCGGCAGGAAACCATACCATTGAATATAAATTCGAACCCCGTTCCTATATATTGGGAACCAAACTATCGCTTGCGTCTTCAATCTTGTTATTACTGCTCCTTGCAGGTGTCTTCGGAACAGAAATCCGTAAGGAATACCAGGCCGCAATAGAAAAGAAGAAAGCATGAAACGCTTGCTGATCATCACGTATTACTGGCCTCCCAGTGGCGGTTCGGGAGTACAACGATGGTTGAAATTTGTCAAATACCTCAGGCAGTTCGGATGGGAGCCGGTGGTCTACACCCCCGAAAACCCCGAGCTGCCCGAGGCAGACAGTTCCCTTGAAAAAGACATCCCGCAAGGAATTGAAATCATCAGGCGGCCGATTTGGGAGCCCTACATGATATACAAAAGACTGGCCGGATTAAAAAAAGACGAGAAGCTGGGTGCCGGATTTGTGAATACCTCCAAAAAGCCCGGCAGGATAAAAGCCCTCTCGCTTTGGATCAGGGGAAACCTCCTCATCCCCGATCCGCGTTGTTTCTGGATTAATCCATCCGTATCTTTTCTTACCCGCTATCTGGAGACACATCCTGTAGATGCCATTGTGAGCACAGGACCTCCGCACAGCATGCACCGGATTGCATTTAAGCTACACCGGGAGACACAGCTTCCGTGGCTCGCCGACTTCAGGGATCCCTGGACCAATATCGATTTTTATAAAGAGCTTCGTCTTTCGGCTTTTGCAGACCGGATTCATCACCGGATGGAGCTACAGGTGCTGAAAGAAGCTGACAGGATCACGGTCATCGGACCGCACATGAAAACAGACTTCAAACAGCTTCTCGATCGCCCCTATCATGTCATTACCAATGGATTTGATCCCGATGATACCGGGCAACCTGTTGCCATCCAACCCAAAGGTAAATTCAGCATATCGCATATCGGGACGATGGCCGCTTCAAGAAATCCGGTATCGTTATGGAAAGCCCTCCAAAAGCTTTCGCAAGAGCTGCCGGGATTTAAAGACGACCTCCAGATATGCCTTTCGGGAAATGTGGATATCATCATCATCGAGTGTATCCGGGCTTCCGGTTTGGAACCGTGTCTTAAAAAGATCGATTATTTACCCCATGACGAGGTTGTCGACCTGCAAAAAAATTCCGCCGTGCTGTTGCTTCAAATCAACAACACGCCCAATGCCCGCATGATCCTGCCCGGAAAGTTTTTTGAATATATGGCCTCGGGCAGACCTATCTTATGCATAGGGCCCGGCGACGGTGATGCAGCAGCCATTATTCAGGAAACCGGATGCGGACTGACGGCCGGCTTTGATGACGTCGAGCTCATTCAAAAACACCTGGCCACCCTTTATGCTGCCTATAAAAACGGTGATCTGATCGTTTCTCCTGCCGAGATCAATCGCTTCTCCAGACCCGAACTCACCCGTTCTCTTGCTGCATTGCTGAATGAAATGACCGCCGGGACGAAAAAAAAGAGTTTCTAAAAGACCTATTATTTTCGGTTGACCAGGCTTTTTTATGAACCTGCTTACAACGTACTTGTTTTCAGGATTCGAACGGAGTCCTGTAGGGATGGCCCTCGTGGCCATCCGCCTATAAAAGCGTATGTTATCACCCAATACGGAAATCATTACAGGGTCCACACCAAGAATGGCTGTTGGCTGTTGGCTATTGGCTATTGGCTATTGGTGTTACGCTATTCAGTGATCCATCCCAAAACTCTTCCATGAAACGCTTTGATAGTTTGGTGGTGGGGTAACTAAACTTTGATCCTTAACTGGCGCTTCTCTGCGATTTACACGCGGGCGGCCACAAGAGCCGCCCGTACAGGATGTCGTTCGCTAAATGCAATACGACCTGGTTAAGACAAACTATTTACGGATGAAATACCTTGAGCAACCTGCTTACAAAGGCTGAGACGTCGTAGTTGTCCCTGAAGACTTTGTTTAATTCGGCAATAATCGGATATTCTTCCTCAGGGATATTCATCCGTTGAAGCTCTTCATAAAACACACCGGTAGCTATTTTCCCTTCAAGCACCACCTTATCCGAGATATTCGGTGTAAAGAACCCTTTTCCGATCAGCAGGCCAAGTGTCCGGTTCCGGCTTAAATCGTTTAAAGAAGTAAGGCTAAAGTCACCTATTCCGCAATAATTAAAGATGGTGTCTTTGTCGCCGCCAAACTTCATCATGATATTTTTGATTTCGGAGAAAGCCCTCGTGAAAACCAGGAAACGCAGATTGGGTGAGTTGAACTGGGCATCGACGATCCCCATCACAATGGCATATATGTTTTTAAGGATACTCAGCAATTCCACCCCGCGTACATCCGAAGAGTAGTCAATAAAGATGCACGTATCTTCAAAGATGCCGTTAAAATAAGGATAAAGCTTCTCATTGACGGTTGCCAGGGTGAAGCTGGTCGGTATATTGTTCATCAGCTCACGGGCAAAGGTGGGCCCTTTCATGGAGCATACGGGAAAATCCACATTCTTCATCAGGCTCTCTGCAATGGTCATGCCTTCGTCGGCAAAACCCTTGGCCAGGTTGACCAATATGGTTTCGGGTTTTAACAGCCCCTGATTTTTAAGGACAAAACTTACGGTCACCACCGATGGAATGGCCAGGAATACGATATCGGCTGTCCGGAGAATGTTATTGTCGGTAGTCGCTTTTAAAGCCTTATAGAGAGGGACTCCCGGAAAATATTTATGGTTGAAATGAGCGCTATTGATGCTTTCAACGACATCCGATTCTATGGAAAGCAAGGTAACATCCAGGCTTTCTTTGCCGGCCAGGATATTTCCCATTGAGGTTCCGATGGCACCGGCGCCCACAAATACAATATGTAAATTATCAGTCATTTTTAAATAAGCTTAGATTAAACAAATCGAAATCAGGCTGCCTGTTTCTTAACATTTTATGATATCAAGCAGCATGCCGGCCAGTTTACGGTGCCCTTCGGCATTAAAGTGAATGCCGTCGGGGATCAACGATTCATCAAAATCATAGAAAGTTTCAACATAAACGAAATTATATTTATTGGCCAGCTGACGGATGACTTCATTATACCGCTGCACATTGCGAACACTCCCTGGCAGGGAACGTTCTATTCGGGCTGATGGCCTGTTTATCCCAATGCAGATCAACTGTGCGCTGGTATCTTTTTGCAATAGTCGAAGTATCTTCTCGTATTTATAGGCAAATGCAGCCCGATTGGCCCAGGCCCGTTTTCCCCTGATCACCGTAAGGCCACGACGGAATTTCTTTTCAAAGAAGGTAAAAATGTAACGGATTAACTTTCTGAAAACACCATGATGCGGATTGTCATTGTATATGAAATTCCACATCCAGTATGGGACTGAACGTGTGCAGGCATCGATGATCCCATAGTTGAGGATGTAACAATTGGCATGGTATCCGATCAGTTCATCCACCCAGGCAGTTTGATAGGGCATGACCTTATCGCTTAAAGCACGATTGATGATGAGCGTATCAGGCAGTTTCTCCTCAAGGATTTCTGCATACGATATCTCGTTCTCGTTTTGCCGTGGTGGACGGATCCTCAACGCCACAGAATTTCCAATTATTACAACTTTATTCATCTGTAACTATTTTGTATTAAATTGGTCATAAGGAACTTGTATGGATAATTCTTATCGGTATTTGCGTTTTCAAACATACCCGTTTCATCAACATTTCCGTATGATTAAATCTTCGGGAATTCAGAATACAAACCTACCAGATTTTGCTTGAATACCCCTACATTGTATTTTGCAAGGGCGGCCTTACGTCCTTTTTCGCCCATCTCATTCCTTAAACCGGGATTGTTGTATAATACTTCAATCCTGTCAGCCAGTTCCTCCGCATTCTGGTTGGTAAAGACCAGTCCGCATTCCTCCCTTTCGATCAATTCCTGCATGGGTCGGCAATCGCTTACAATAATCGGGCGGCCAAACGACATATACTGGAATATCTTATTTCCGATACCCGACTCATGCTGTGGATTCTTGGTAGCCGGAGACATACAAATATCGCTGATGTTGATGTAGGATGGCAGCAGCGATATGTCTTTCCAGGGATAATGGATTACATTTTGAGACAAAAGAGGATCATTCAAATAACGCTCGAAACGATCACGGTCTGCTTTGTCAACAGGACCAATGAACAGCATGGTGATGTCGGGGTATTTTTTGATCAGCAGTTTTAGCGCTTCAAGACTTGTAAATATACCGCGCCTTTCGGCAACCGCGCCAAAATAAAAGACGATGAATTTACCCTGCTTGTCGAGGATATTCTGGTCGACAGGATATGACATCAATTCATCCAGATCGGGAACGTTGGGATAGACGATCAGGTTCTTTTCCTTAAGGTCGGGGAACCGTGACAACACATCCTTCTTAAAATCGGCGCTGATCAGGATGATTTTATCTGCCATGTGAAGATAACGGCCTTCGAAACGTTTCCAGCGCCAGGGACGGACGATTAACCGGGCCGGGAATCGGATAGCCCAGTTATAATTCATAATGGCAGCGGGATAGTGTTCATGCAAATCCAGTACCAGGGGAACGGCCCTGTTGCCGATTCCTTCCCTGGCCGCCCGCGCCATATACATGTCGTGGGCGTGTAAAACATCGATCTTTTCCGAAGCAATAAACCCGGAGATGGCCTTGCGCCAAAACCACCTGTAATATGGAAGGGTCAGCATCAGTGCGGAAAGCCTCTTCTTCGTCTTTTTTACCATCCGGACCCTGACAAGCTCAATGCCGTCGACGATCTCGCGGTCAGGATAACTTCCAAAGTTAAAACACAGTATCTTAACGCGATATCCTGCCTGAACAAGAATTTTTGCTTCATTGCTAACCCGTGGATCGCCATAATATTCGTTATCCACTACCATTCCAATCGTTAATTGTTCAGACATTGTGCTTCGATTTTAATCGTTTTAATAAATTTCACCACAACCCTATTCATATACAAAAATGAAATTTATGCAAAGTTATGAATAAATGCCGCTCGGGTATTTTATAAGAAGAGCCTTAATACTTCAAACGCTTCCGCATAGTCACAACCTACCTGAACGCCACGTACTTTGGCCAGTGAAAAAATAAATTCATCCGAAAGATAATCCCGCCGACCCTGCGACTCATATTCTTTCAAGGCCCTGATCTTTGCCTCGATGTGCCTTTTTTCCAGTTTGATAAAGCATTGGGTATTAAAGGTCAGGTTGTTCCAGATCAGTTCATACCCCAGCAAGGTAGTGTTCTTAAACGCCCTCAGTCCTTCCTGGGCAATGGTCGTATGATCCTGATGGATATCATGCAGGCTTGGGATAAAGACCAAATCAAAATTATTCTTTTGCTTTAAGCTGATCAATTCCTCCAGAATCTCCTGACGGACATAGCTCAGTTTACGAACCTGGTAGTTAAAAATGAGCAGATTTTCTTCTTTGATCCCCAGTTTTTTTGTAGCCTTCCGTACTTCGGTTTTAAGAATGTCTTTGGGAAACCCATCGGGGACCGATTGCTCTGCGGTTGAGAATGCCGCATAAACCACATTCTTCCCCTGTTCGATAAAATAGTTGATACTGCCGCCAAGTCCAAGTTCGCCGTCATCAGTATGGGGAGCCAGTATGAGTATGTTTTGATACTTCGTAATCATCTTTGTTTAATATTTGTAAGGGTAGTTCAGATAGCCAACAGGGAGAAAGACCATTCCCCCGAAACCTTGAACCGAGACCTTTTATCTTTCGCTGTTTCTATCCGGATATCAGATCATTCACAGTTTATTCCTTGAATTTAAGTACAGCGCCGGCCCATGAATAACCAACGCCAAAACCTGCAATCATGACAGGGCCTTTCAGCCGTTCCTGGGCCTGTGCTTCCTTCAAAGCAATAGGGACGGTTGATGAAACCGTATTCCCCACCGTTTCCATAAAATAATAAAAACGCTCTTCCGGAATTTTTAAAATCTTGCGAAGAAAGTCAAGCATATATTTATTGGCCTGGTGAAACACGAATAAATTGATTTCGGATTGTTGCAAATCATTCTTAACGAGCGTATCCGCTACCAGGGCCGGGACAGATTCCAACGTAAAATTAAAGATCTCCGATCCGTTCATGAACAAATAGTCAGAGGAGACGGGATTATTGGAATTGTCGTATACCAGGTCATTCTGCTTTTCGGGCAGACGCGCGGCACCCGACTTGATGATCAAATTCTCAGCGCCCCTCCCATCCGTTCCTAAACTGAAATTCAGGATTTCGGCAAATCCTTCTGTCGAGACCAGCGTCGCCGTGGCGGCATCGCCAAAGATGGTCCGGTTCCCTTTGTCCTTCGGGTGCAGATGCTTTGAATAGGTCTCGGCAGTAATCAGTAAAATATTCTGAGCAATCCCCCCCAATACCAATCCTTTTGCCAGCGAGAGGCCATATACAAAACCGGAACAGCCCAGGTTAAAATCCAGTGCGCCGACAGAAGTAGGCAGCTTCAGCCTTTCCTGAACCAGGCATGCCGTGGTAGGCAGGAAATAATCCGGACTTTGGGTACACAAAAGGACAAAGTCAACAGACTGCCGGTCGATATGGTATTCCTCAATCAGCTTCTCGGCGGCCTTCACAGCCAGATCAGAAGCGCATTCCTCTTTTGCAACGACATGTCTTTGTTTGATTCCTATTTTGCCGGCTACTTTCTCCACCGACCATTCCGGAAAATCCTTCACCAGCTCTTCGTTGGTTAAGACCAGTTCAGGGAGATAATACGATATTCCTTTTATGAAAGCCTTCATAGAACAAGTTTTATTTTATAGTAAGGTGTAGCCACCGTCAATAAGCAAATTTGAACCCGTAATCCATTGGGTTGCATCAGACAGCAGATAGATTACGGCATGGGCCACCTCTTCCGGTTGGCCGTAACGACTAAGCGGATAACGCTTTATGTCCTCCCTGAACAACTCCTCGGTTATTGCCCCCTCTGAAAAAAGGTGTGTATCGATCATACCGGGTGTAACACTGTTTACCCTGATTTTTCTGGGCGCCAGATCCAGGGCCATTCCTTTGACCAGGCCGTTTACAGCTCCTTTGGAAGCTGAATACATTGATCCGGCAACAGAAGAACAATAGACGCCCGAGATGGAAGAGATGAAGACAACAGACGCCCCTTTCTTAAGCTTTTTGGTTTTGACCAGCGCTTGCGAGAGAAGCGCGGGAGCCGTAAAGTTCACCTGCATAATGGCATTCAAATCCTTTTCGCCAATAAACTGAAAAGGAGTCATGTTGGTAAACCCAGCACAATGAACGGCGCCGTCAAGCGGAGACAATTGATCTACAATGTCCGGGATATTCAGAGAATCGGACAGATCTGCCAGGATTTGAACATGACCGTTGCCCTCCAGCTTATCGTAGGTCTCCTGTAATCCTTTTGGGTTTCGTCCTGTAATAAACAACACGGCACCCATCCTGGAACATTCGATGGCCGTTGCCCGACCGATTCCGGAGGAGGCACCCGTAATAAAGATGGTTTTACCTTCAATGGAAAAAGGATTATACATGCTATTGTACTCTTGACTTTACAATGTTGTATAAATCTTCGACGGTTTGTGAGGATGTGATCTCATCCCCTTTTATTTTGACATCATATTCTACTTTGATCATTGCAATGACAGAAAGCAAAATTAACGATGACCACTCATCGATTTCCTTAAACCGGGTTTGAGCATTAAACAGCTGGGCATCCGTTTCTTCAAACAGCGCTGCAAAGTTTTCGATAAATATATTCAGATCCATATTCCTTTAAGATTTTATCATTTTCTGTAATTTGTATTGTAGCTTCGAATACGCTTCGACATCCATGGATGGAACCCCCATGTATGTTTTATTGGACTTGATGTTATTTAAAACCAGTGCACCGAAACCGACCGTTACATTGTCGCCGATATGCACTTTATTCAATATCCTTGATGCAGCAATCCAGCAGTTGTCACCGATAGTGACACTTCCTGCTACCACACACCCTGCAATGATGTAGTTGTTCTTCCCGATCACATCATTGTGTGAGATATGAACCAGATTATCGATTTTGGTGTGATCGCCAATCACGGTATCCTGTAAGGCACCGCGGTCAATGCAGGCATTGGCACCAACTTCAACATAATCGCCAATCACTACGCCTCCCAATTGAGGAAACGGCACAGGCGTTCCGTCATCTTCTCTCACAAATCCAAATCCGGTTGCACCAATTACGGCGCCCGAATCAATTGAGACATTGCTGCCTACCCTGACTCCATCGTATAAGGTGCAATTCCCATGAAGGACAGTATGCGGGCCAATTTCACATTTACCGATGATGCAGTAGGGCCCGATGAAACAATCCTGTGATATCTTTGCTTCGGGATGTATTACGGCAGATGGGTGAATCGAACTTTTGAAGTTGGACTTACTCGCATTATTAATGATCCTGGCAAATAATAATTTGGGATTTACCGTAACAATCAAACATTTATCCTTGTATGATTCTTTGTCCTCGGGTACGAAATCACAAACCACGACTTTAGCCCTCGTTTGTGAAACTAAAGAAGGTTTATTTTTTGCTTTGACATCAATAAAAACCAGTGATTCCTGATCTGCAGATAAGATGGGTTTAACATTTTTAATGGATATGAAATTTTCTTCATTCAGAATTTGAATATCTTCACCAAAAAATGTTTTTATAGTTTCAATTTTTATAATATTCATACCGGTATATTAAACGGATACTTTGACAACTATTTCATTGCAAAAGATCGTTTTTTAATTTCATCCGAAAATAATTTTATTAAATATGTCGTATGGAACTCGCATGAAAGATTTTATTCCTGTTTGTGTTTTTCAAACATGCCCGTTTCATAAGAGGTTAATGACTAAATTATGACGCATTTATTGATGCAAATATACATGTTATTTAAGTGATTTGGGATATATTGTTACCTTTGTAATTGAATTGAATATCTTAAATAAAAATCATTTCAACAAATTATTAAGATGTAAATTCAAACAAATTGCCTACCTTCCTATAAGAAAAGATTGCCATTTAACAGCGTAAGTATGAGTGTTAAATAAAAATCAAAGCATTCATGATCTTTTAGAAAAAATAAATTTTGCTGTTCACAGCATAAACTTTTATATTACAACATTTTAAGACAAAGACCTGTGAAGCGAGCATGATTGAAGATCACAAACAGGGATAAAATTTTTCATGCGAGTTCCACACGACATTTTAATCAAAACATTAACCTATGAAGAAATTATTACTTAGCCTGTTCTTTTTGTCATTTGCACTCGGCATCCAGGCTCAGGTCCCAAAAACGGGAGCAGTTAAGAAGGTCCAAAAGCAGGGGCTGCAATATCATATGCAGAATTACTTTATGGTTATTCTCAAAAAAGGGCCTAACCAAAATCAAGACAGCATCACGCTGAACAAGATGATGGAAGGGCACCTGGCCAATATCAACAGGCTGGCAGGTGAGGGTAAACTCATTTTGGCAGGTCCTTTTCTGGACAATGGAAATATGAGGGGCATCTTTGTCTTCAATGTGGCAACGGAAAATGAAGTCAAAGCGCTGCTTGACACGGATCCCGCAGTAAAGGCAGGTCGTTTTTCATACGAGATACATCCTTGGATGGGACCCCAAAAACTTGTCGATGTAGTGAAAAAGCCTTAAAAAAAGTTAAATCTGGCTTAGCTTTAAAATGAATATTGTCTAATTATGCCGATTTGACTAATTTAGACCTGTTTTGAACATGT